>CALXWF010000053.1 GCA_944392285.1 uncultured Alphaproteobacteria bacterium
GGGATAAATGATGTTTGGCTGATATGCAAGAAACCGCCAACGCCGATGAACAACATTATCATTATTAAAAAAATTACGCTGACTTTACGTCCTAAAAGCCCGACTACCGAAGCATAGCGGTCACGCGTGCGGTTTACGGCATGGTTAAACCAAAACAGCGGGCCTGATTGTGCCGGTTTTAACGGTCTTAATAAGGTGGCGCATAAAGCCGGTGATAAGGTCAAAGCGTTAATGGATGAAAAGGTTACCGAAGTCGAAATGGCAATGGCAAATTGTTTATAAATTTGTCCGGTAATACCGCCCAAAAAGCCAACAGGTACAAAAATTGCCAACAAAACCAAGGTGGTGGCAACAACCGCACTTGATACTTGCTCCATGGCTTTAATCGTGGCTTCTTTCGGTGGGAGTTTCTCATTTTCCATTAAGAACAGAACGCGCTCAACCACAACGATGGCATCGTCTACCACCAAACCAATGGCTAACACCAAACCAAACAAAGTCATCATATTTAAGCTGTAGCCTAATGCCAGCATCACGGCAAAAGTGGCAAAAATTGATACCGGAATGGTTAAGGTCGGTACCAAGGTAGAGCGCCAGTCTTGTAAGAATACATAACAAACCAAAATAACCAAAGCAAAAGTTAATACCAAAGTGAAGATAACTTCTTCAATGGATGCCTTAATATATTCGGTAGAATCATAACCGATGGTATAGATAATATCATCCGGAAAACGCTGTGCCAAACGGTCCATTTCGGCTTTTACACCGGCCATGGCATCCAGAGCATTTGCGCCGGCTAATTGGTTAATGGCAATAGCAACGTTTGGGGCGCCGTTAAACTTGGAGGTGGCATGGTAGCTTTCTTCTCCGATTTCAACACGGGCAATGTCTTTCAGATATACCTGACCTCCTTGTTCGGCCGTGCGGATAATGATGTTCTTAAAGTCTTCAACTTCATTAATACGTCCTTGGGTTTGCAAGGTATAAACCATTTGTTGCGTGCCGTCACCGGGCATGGCACCGATGCTTCCTAAAGAGGGTTGATAGTTCTGGCCTTCAATGGCTGCTTTAATGGTATCTACCGGAATGTTTAAGGCCGTAATTTTGTCTGCATCTAACCAGACGCGCATGCTTAGTCTTGAAGAATAGACGTTAACTTCACCAACGCCGGCAACACGACTTAGGCTGTCTTTAATATTGTTTTGAACATAGTCGGCAAGCTCTAGCTGAGAATAAGTGTTGTTGGGGGAGAGCAAACTGATAAAGCCTAAAATATTTGATGAACGGCTTTTTACCGTCAGACCTTGACGTGTAACGTCTGTCGGCAGTTTGGACTGAGCTTGTTGAATGCGGTTTTGCACTTTAACTTGTGCCATATCACGGTCAACACCGACTTTAAAGGTAACGGTTAATTGATAGGAGGAGTTCTCAGAAGATGAACTCATGTATAACATGTCTTCAACACCGTTAATCTCTTCTTCCAAAGGAATACCGACGGTTTTGGCAATAACTTCGGCACTGGCTCCGGGGTAGGAGGCTGATACAACGATTTCAGGCGGTGTAATCTCCGGATATAAGGCAATCGGCAGAGAAAAAACCGAAATAGCGCCCGCCAGAGTTAAAACGATGGATATAACCATCGCAAAACGCGGGCGTTCAATAAAAATACGTGAAAACATTTTTATTCGCCCTCCACGCTAACAGTCTCAGTGGCAAGAGCAATCTCTCCGACCTGAACTTTTTGACCGTTGCTGACTTTTTGTAAACCTTGAATTACAACACGTTCTCCGGGTTTGAGACCATCCATGACAATTTGTTTGTCTTCCAGCGTATCGCCCATAACAACGCGTCTTTCATAGGCGATGTTATCATCTCCTACAACCATGACATAGTTGCCGTGTTTGTCTTGAGCAACTGAGGCTTGAGGGACTAAGAGGGCAAAATTATCTTCAGCATTGCCGATGCGAATGTCTACATAGTTGCCGGGAATCAGCAAATTGTCTTGGTTGGCATATTCGGCATAAACAGCAATGGTGGCCGTGTCAGAATTAATTTCATTATCGGTAAAGCGTGATTTTAAATGATTTACCAAAACACGTCCGTTAGGTAAAACCAATTCAGTTTTTAAAGAACCGCTGCCTTGGGTTATGCGTTGTTCACGCATGTTTAAGAAGTCTTTATCGGCAACGGAAAAAGCAACGCGAATCGGGTCTGTTTGGACTATGCGCGCCAGATTTTGTGTGGTGGAGTTTACATAGTTACCTTCGGTTACCAAAGCTTTACCGATATAGCCTGTTATCGGGGCTTTGATTTCGGTATAACCCATATCAATTTTGGCCAGTTCCAGGTTGGCTTCTGCCTGAGCAACAGCCGCTTTTGCTTGCAAATAATTGCTTTCAGAGGTATCTAAAGTGGCTTTGGAGGCATAGTTTTGGCTGCTTAAAGATTTTTGACGCTTATAGTCTCTTTCGGCGCGAACAAGGTTGGCCTTTGCGCTGTTTAACTCGGCTTCACGCAAGTCTACCGTGGCCATGTATCTTTTTTGTTCAATGACAAATAAAATATCTCCTTCGTTGACCAAAGAGCCTTCCTGAAACAGAACTTTTTCAACATAACCGGTAATCTGCGGACGCAAGTCTACCGACTTAATGGCTTCAACATGGCCAATGTAGCTCTTTTTGGGAGAAATGTTGCGTTGTTCAACTTGCTGTACCAAAACATAGGGGTCTCCCATACCGGCACCCATCATCGGAACAGCAGGCGTTAAACGTCCTTTAAGATACCATCCGGCCGCACCGCATAATAGCAAAAGGGCCGTTCTTTTAAGAATAGTTCTGTTTTTTACTTTTCCGAGTTTCATCTTTAAGCCTTTCTATTTTAGACCTTTAATCATTATATCAAAACTGTTTTTGACAAGGGTTGGAAAATCATATGAATTGCGGTTGCTGATTTCACTGCGCAGTAAGCCATCCCAAAGAGCCATAATGCATAGAGCCGTTTGTTCAATGTCGGCTTCTGCTTTTATTTCGCCGTTTTCTTTCGCAAAAATCAGGGCCTCTTTTATGTGGCCTAACGGAAATTCCGCAATTTCTTTAAGAGAGGCGCCTATCTCCTTAAAGACAGGTTCAGACCACTCCATTTGAAACAAGACAAAAAACAAAAATTTGCGGTAGCCCGGCGTGTCACGAATTAATTCGGCATCACGAATAAAGGCTGCTTTCATGGTTTGCAGACCAACCTCTTGGGGTAGGTTTTCTTCAATGCATCGATTGACGCGTGTATATGCCTCTTTTATTAAGGCCAAAACAATGTCTGGCTTGTTGCGAAAGTGCCAATATACCGCTCCTTTGGTAAGATTTATGCGCTTGGCTATTTCATCAAAAGTGGTTTTTGAATACCCTTTTTCATAAAATAAGTCCAGGGCGGCTTGTAAAATTTCACCACGGGTTTTTTCTGCTTCTGCCTTACTTTTCCTTGCCATTTGTTTAACTTTTTATATATACATTCAACCTGGTATGTATATACAATAATTCAATTTTTGACAAGCAAAATTTTAGTTTTTTACAAAAATTTCTTTTATAATTTTTAATAAAACTTCGCCTCGCATTTTTGATACGAGGCGAAAGTTTCGGTTTATACTTATAATAATTTTATTTTCAAAGGAAATGTCATTTTGCGGCTGAAATTCATCTACACCCCAAAGTGATTATTTCCGTCTTAAAAAGGAGGGAATTTCCAAGTTGGCACGTTCGGCCTCATAGTCATCATCTGAAAAACTCGGGGTTATCGGCTCTTGAAAATGCTCTGCTTCCATTTTTTTCTTCTTATTCCGTCTGGCGATGGAAAAACCAGTAACTCTTTCAATTAAGGTTGGTCTGTATTCTTCCTCGTCATCATTAATAATTAATTCTTCAGGTTCTTCCTGACGTTTGGTCTGGAAGGCGGAAGGATTATGATCAGGGAATAATTCCGGCTCTTCTTCAACGGTTTTTACCGCGGTTTTGGCCGTAAAAATATTTTCATTTGAAGATAAAATCCCATTTAACTGTGCTTCAGGGTTTTCTTCTTCGGTTTTATTAATAATTGCCTTGAATAAAGCCGAAGCCTTGGGCATTTCTGCCATTACTGAAGATTTGTCGAGCATGTCAAAATCTTCAAAACGGTTTTCGGAGGTTGCTCTGCTCACAGCAGCCTCGTTTGCAGCCTGAACTTCGGTCGGTTGAGAAACAGTTGAGACATTCTCAATTATTTCTTCAATGTTTTCGGAGGTTTCGGCTTTGGTGGCCGCAAACTTTTCCAAGTTGGAATCCAGCTCCGCACTGGGTACCTGAGGAACAACTTTTTCCTCAGTAAAACTTTCTTCAATATATTTGGCAGGTTGAGGGGCTTTGGGACGAACCGCGCCGCTTTCACCAATGCCGGTGGCAACAATGGAAACGCGAATCTTGCCGGCTAAAGTTTCATCAAAACTTGAGCCGAAGATGATATTGGCGTCTTCATCAACTTCTTCTTTGATGCGGCTTGCAGCTTCATCAATCTCAAACAATGTAATGTCTGAACCGCCGGTGATGTTGATTAAAACACCTTTGGCTCCATGCATGGAACAATCGTCTAACAGCGGGTTGGCAAGGGCTTGTTCCGCCGCTTTGACCGCACGGTCTTCTCCTTCGGCTTCACCGGTTCCCATTATGGCTTTACCTTTGTCTTCCATGATGGATTTGATATCGGCAAAATCAAGATTGATAAGACCCGGCATCATCATCAAATCGGTAATGGAGCGTACACCTGCATATAAAACATTATCTGCCATGATAAAAGCATCAGCCAGAGTGGTTTTTTTGTCGGCTACGCGGAACAGATTTTGGTTGGGAATAATGATGATACTGTCTACTTCGCGGGTGAAATCTTCAACGGCAGCCTCGGCAGTTTCATAGCGTTTTTTACCTTCAAATTGGAAAGGTTTGGTAACAACGCCAACCGTTAAAATGCCTTTTTCTTTAGCTATTTTGGCAACGACCGGTGCTGCACCGGAGCCGGTGCCGCCGCCCATGCCGGCCGTAATAAATACCATGTTGGCGCCTTCAAGCTCTTTTTCAATTTCAGCTTTGGCTTCTTCGGCAGCAGCGCGTCCGACTTCGGGTCTGGCACCGGCACCAAGACCTTGGGTGGTTTCCAAACCTAGCTGAATCTTGCGGCTGGCGGTTGAGTGTGCCAAAGCCTGAGCATCCGTATTGGCAACAATAAAATCGACGCCTTCCAGTTTTTGCGCTATCATATTGTTAACGGCATTTCCGCCGCCGCCGCCGACACCGATTACAGAAATCCGCGGTTTCAAATGCATAACGGTTTTTTCTGGAACTGCTAATTTTATTGACATGGTAATACTTACTCCCAAAATGCTTGCATAGATTAAACTTTATCTTAAGCATAATCTAAAGTCATTAATGTTTGGTTACCAAGATTAAAAATTTTGCTTTATCCAGCTAAAAATTCTTTCAAAGCCGTTAGAGCTTTTGGCCGGGCTGTTGATGAGTTTGGTGGGTTTTTTTTCACTGTAGTTGAGCGCAAACAAAAGCAAGCCCATGCAGGTGGAAAAGGCAGGGTTGCACAAACTTTCTTTTAAGGGCAGATTCCTCGGGCGTCCGAGCCGAACTTGCTTGTCAAGAATCGGGCCGGCTATTTCGTGAATCCCTTGCAGTTGACTGCAGCCGCCGGTTAAGACGACACGATGACTTGAGATATCTCCTAAGCCGATTTTATCCAATTTATCAGCCACAAGCTCAAAAATTTCTTCCACGCGGGCTTGAATAATGTTGGTTAACTCCGAGCGCGGAACTTGACGAATCGAGCTGTCATCTTCTTCGCCGACAGGATAAACATTGATGGTTTCTTCGCTGTCTTGACGTGAGGCAAAGGCACAACCGTATAAAGTTTTTAGTCTTTCGGCATGTGCAAAAGAGGTGGTTAAACCATAAGCAATGTCGTTGGTGATGTTGTTGCCGCCAACGCCGATTGAGGAAAAGTAAATGGGAAAGCCATCCTTAAACGTGGCAATGCTGGTGGTGCCGCCGCCGATATCTACAATCGTGGCACCAATGTCTTTTTCATCATCTACCAAACAAGCAAGACCTGAGGCATAGGCAGAAAAAGCCTTGCCGGCAATTTCAAGATGAGCGTTGTCAATAACCGCCGCAACATTGCGATAAACTAAATCCGGAACCAAGCCGAGCATGATGTCTACCGACAAACTTTCGCTGAAGATGTTTCTTGGGTCTTTGGTGACTTCGCCGTCGGCCAAACGATAGTTGGTGGGCAGACAGTGTACAAGCTCGCAACCTTCAACATTGATTTTATTTAGGCCTTTTTCAATGACTTTGTTAATGTCATTTTCATTAATCGGGCGGTTTTTATTAACGGCAATGACGGCTTCTTTGATTACGGAGCGTATTTTGTCGCCCGAAACATTAACAATGACGCGGTCAATGCGGCAATTTGCTTTTTGTTCGGCCGTTTCTATCGCATTACATACCGAAAGCGTGGCCTGGGCAATGTCCGTGACAACACCGTTTTTTATGCCTTTTGAGGCATTGTAGCCAAAGCCGTCTATGGTAATTTTTTTATCGCGGCTGATTTTGGCAATGGCACAACATACTTTGGATGACCCAATATCCAAAGCGGCAATGGCCGTCAGACGATTAAACGGATGTGTCAATGTCGCGCCTCCCTTCACTTGATTTAGGTTTTGCTTTCGGGCAATTTATTTAATCCCGAATGCGATTTTTTCAGCTTTACGATAACTTTTCCTTTTAATCGTAAATCAATGATGGTTAATTTACGTTTAAGAATGCCGTTTGTCGTGTTTAATTTTAATAATTTTTTCCATGCTTTTTCTAAATTTTCTTCAGGGAGTTTTATCGTGATGCCGTTTTCTATGTCATCAAGAGTTAAATTCCAACGTCTTTTGGAAATAAAATTGGCAACTTTGACACGTTTTAATATTTCGGGGTTTTCGCTGATGGCACTTAACAGTTCTTTGATGTGTTGTGGTGCTTCTTCTCCGACGATTAAGAGTAGGGGTTCATTCGGGGTGAAGGCGGCGTCTATGACTTTGCCGTCGGCATCTATCGGGTGAAAGCGATTGTCTAACTGCCAAAGGGCTTTAACCTCTTTTTCTTCAAGATTAATTTGAATAACATTGGGGAAAAAGCTGCGACGCAGGCTAACTTCCTTAACCCAGGGGAGGGCTTCAAGATTGTTTCTTAAAAAACTTAGGTCTATGGCCAAAATATTATCGCCGCGTTTGATGTTGGTCATTTCGTTGATTTCGGCAAGAGTGGTGCGATTGCGGCCGATAACCACGACATCGTCAACAACGAATCCTAAATTTGAGGTGTTGGTATAAAATCCGCGCCGCAGGTCCTCTATGCGGCGTGTGAGCCAATCGCTGTTGGCAACATAGGTAATAAAACCAAAAATAAAAATTGTGATTAATATCAGGAGTGAGGCAAACAGGCGATAAGGCCATTCTTTGGGAAGGAATCGCGGGGTGTAGGTGTTGCCGTCTTCTACTTGCGGCTTATGGGACGCAAAACTTAACATTATTTTTTACTTGGAATTCCCATGCGTTTGATTTCCCATTCCAAAGTTATGGAAGTGGCTTTTTTTACTCTTTCAACAATGGTGTCTCCGAGTTCTTCCAAATCAGAGGCTTTGGCATGGCCGGTGTTGATTAAAAAGTTGCAATGTTTTTCTGAAACTTTGGCGCCGTTTATTTGTAATTTGTCACAGCCGGCTTTTTTGATTAATTCCCATGCTTTGAGACCGTCGGGGTTTTTGAAGGTTGAACCTGCAGTGCGCTCGTTATAGGGTTGATTTTGCTTACGATAAAGTTTTTGCTCGTCAATGGTTCTGGCAATCTCGGGGGCGGGTTTGGTTTCGGTTTTAAAAGTGACCGAGGTGATAATCCAGTCATCAGGGAAAAAGCTGTTGCGGTATGAGAGCATTAAATCTTCCGGTCCGACCGTATATTTTTCTCCGGTGCCGTCAACAATCGTGGCGGAAAGAATCACATCTTTGATGGATTTGCCAAAGCAGCCGGCATTGGTTTTGATTGAGCCGCCGATAACCCCTGGAATCGAGCATAAAAATTCAAGACCGCCGATTTTGTTATCAATAAAAGTCTTTTGCAAATCCGGATTGCGAACACCGGCAAAACAAGTTATGCTTTCAGAGCCGATTTTTACATGTTTGAAATATTTACTGCTTAGTTTTATAACCACGCCGGGGATACCGCCGTCGCGGATTAAAACATTGGAGCCGCCGCCTAAAACGCAAACCGGAAGATTGTAGGGTTTGGTTTTCATAAACAGGCATAAATCATCTTCATCTTCGGGAATATACATTATTTCTGCCGGACCGCCGACATGAAACCATGTGTGACGCGACAGTAAAACATTTTTTAGATATTTGCCGCGTACTTGCGGTAAAATCTTTAACAAGTCGTTTTGAGATGATTTGAACCCAAACATGTTATTTTCCTTTTTTTTGCAAAATTTCTTTCTCTATGGCGTCGGCAAATCTTTCGGCAGCGTTTAAAACTGCAACCTTTTTGGCGCTTTTTGACATTAATTCCAAAAGTTTGCGGTCTTGGAAAAGATTGTCCAAGACCTGATGAAGTTTGGCTGCAGTGAAGTCTTGTTGTTTGATGACAACGGCGGCCTGAACTTCTGACAGTTCTTTGGCGTTGTATGTTTGGTGGTCATCTGCGGCAATAGGCAGCGGCACCAAAATTGAGGGGAGGCCGACAATGGCAATTTCCGAAACCGAGGAAGCGCCGGCACGTGAGATAATTACATGAGTGTCGGCATAAATTTCAGGCATGTTTTCAAAAAATGAGGATAATATAATTTCGCTTTTTAAGCCTTTGCAGGCTTCTTTGACATTATCCAAATCATCGGCACGGCATTGTTCAATGAGTTTGATTTGTTTTTGTTGTTCTTCAGAAAAACGCGCAATGGCCGCGGGTAAAACATCGCTGAAAACTTTGGCCCCTTGGCTGCCGCCCAAAACCAAAATCTGAAATTTGTGTTTGTCATCAACGGGCGGAAGTTCACGCTCATGAAGCGCAACAATCGATTGTCTGACCGGCATGCCGGTTAAAACGGTTTTGACATCTGTCGGGGTATATTTTACTTTACGAAAACTTTGGGCAATGAGCGAGGCATATTTGCTTAAAAATCTGTTGGTGCGGCTCATGACAGAATTTTGTTCATGCAAGACCAAATCCGTGCCTAAAAGAATGGCTGCCATAGAGCACGGAAAAGAAGCATAGCCGCCAAAACCAACCACACATACCGGCTTGCGCTTGAATATTAAGTAAGCAGATTGCAAAATGCCGATGCAGGTTTTGGCCAAGCTCTGAAGTTTGAAGAGTTTTGACTTGCCGACCATGGCGCCGGCTAATACGGCATGATTGGGAATTTTTGACAGGCTGCCTTTATAATTATCTTTGCCGCGGCTGTCGGTGACAAGTTCAACAGCATAGCCGCGTTTTAATAATTCTTCGGCCAGAGCCTCTGCCGGATAAACGTGGCCGCCGGAACCGCCGGCCGTTACAATAATCAAAGGTTTGGTTTCTTT
>CALXWF010000054.1 GCA_944392285.1 uncultured Alphaproteobacteria bacterium
AAACAAAGGGCACAACCCAAATCCTTAATTTCTAACCATAGATTTATGATATCATACTCTTTCAGTATAGGCAAAAAAATTAAAAAAACAGTTAACAAAAAAGCACCGAAGAATATCTTTTCCACGGCGGATAATTTGTCGCACGGCTTGACAAAGTAGGGCGGCGTGGTACATTTGTTTTGTTGTTTAAATTATTAACTAAAGTTATTTTTCAATGAAACAATATCTTGATTTACTTAAAGACATTATGGAAAACGGTGTCGATAAAATGGATCGAACCGGTACCGGAACACGTTCGGTTTTCGGTCGTCAATGTCGGTATGATTTGTCAAAAGGTTTTCCTTTGGTAACAACCAAAAAAGTTTTTCTTAAAGGGATTATTTATGAACTTTTGTGGTTTATTAAGGGAGATACAAATATCTCTTATTTGACGGATCATGGGGTTCATATTTGGGATGAATGGGCAGATCCTCAGGGAAACTTGGGGCCGGTCTATGGGGCTCAATGGCGTAATTGGAGCGGCGGGGCATTTTTTGATGCCGAGGGAAAGCCTGTTAAAGGAATCGACCAACTCGCCGAAGTTATTGAACGCCTGAAAAAGTTTCCCAATGATCGTCGGTTGATTGTTTCGGCATGGAATCCGTCTCAGCTCGGACAAATGGCTTTGCCGCCTTGCCATATGATGTTTCAGTTCTATGTGGCAAATAATAAGCTGTCATGTATGCTTTATCAGCGTAGTTGTGACTGCTTTTTGGGCGTGCCGTTTAATATTGCTTCTTATGCTTTGTTGACAATGATGATTGCTCAAGTCTGCGGGTATCAGTGCGGTGAGTTTATACACACGCTTGGTGATACTCATGTTTACAGCAACCATTTTGAACAAGTTAAGTTGCAATTGACGCGAGAACCCAGACTTTTGCCGACAATGACGCTTAATCCCGATGTGCGGAGAATCGAAGATTTTGATTATGGTGATTTTACGTTGACGGGATATGATCCTTATCCGCCGATTAAAGGCGAAGTGTCGGTGTAATAAAAAATCCCTGCAGTGCAGGGATTTTTTTAAGGCTTTTGTCGTAAACGTTCTATGGTTTGGCCGGTAAGCTCTCTGTTGGCTGAGGCTAACTCAAGGGCGGAAATGCCTAAGAATGATTGTTGCGGGTCGGCACCGGCTTCGAGTAAAAGCCGAATCACGGAATCGGTATCTTGGGCATTGGCCACGGTTTGGTTGACAGCCATAATCAAAGGCGTAATGCCGGTGCGATGCGCGTAGTTGACATCGGCTCCGCGTTGTATCAGGCAGTTTATGACTTCAGGTGAGCGTCGGTCGGCAATGCTTTGTAATAACAAGTCGTTCAGAGGGGCGGTCTTTGCGGCTGACAGCAATAAATTAAGGCGTTCGGGGTCATTTTGTTTGAGGGCGAGAAGTAAAATTGCCGGCTGGCCTTTGTTGTCTTTTAGTGTGGCATCAGCCCCGTTTGCCAATAAAGTTTTGATGATTGTTAAGGGGGCTTTTTGGCTTACGGCATACATTAATAAGGTTGAACAAGGTTCTCCTTTGAGCAACGGACGATTAATATCTTGAGGTGATAAAAGGGATTCAAGGCGCGAATTGTTGCCGTTTTTGATGGCGCGCATTGCCAAAATGTCATTACTCGCCGAAGAGGCGCCAAAGCCCGTTGTCGGCAAAAAACAGCTGATAAATATGATAATTTTTAAAAAAATTTTCACTTCATATCCTTTGAAATTTTGTTTTAACCTTTTGTTTTAGAATATAAAACCATAGTCCTTAAAATATTGTAAATAAAAAAATCGACAAAAATTGCTTTTTATGACTAGATTTAAACCTTTTTTTGTGGTATGGTAAGGCCCTCAAGTGAGAACAGCGTTATCAAAATCAATTTGGATGGGAAATGGTCAATGAATAAAAAAGTTACTTCAAAGCTCGCATTTAATTCCGGTGAATATGTTGTTTATCCCGCTCACGGCGTGGGTAAAATCGCTGATATTGCCAAACAGAATATTGCCGGCAGCGAGTTGGAACTGATTGTGGTTAATTTTGATAAAGACAAAATGACTTTGCGTATTCCGATGGCCAAAGCCGAAACGACCGGTTTGAGAAAGATTTCAGAACCTGATACCATGAATGATGCTTTAAGCGTCTTGAAAGGCAAAGCCCGCGTTAAAAAAGTGATGTGGTCACGCCGCGCTCAGGAATATGAAAATAAAATTAATTCCGGTAATCCGGTTGCGATTGCCGAAGTTGTGCGTGATTTGTATCGCAGTGAAAATTTGGCCGAACAATCTTACAGTGAACGTCAGATTTATGAGCAAGCTCTTGACCGTTTGGCCAGTGAAGTTGCAATTTGCGACAATACGAGCTCGGCTGATGCCACGAAGAAGCTCTTGTCCATTCTGGCAAAATAGAAAAAATTTATATTTCTAAAAAAAGACTCCGAAAGGGGTCTTTTTTTTGTAAAGCAAAAAATGTCGTTCTTTTTTTGTTGGGTATAAGTTTGGGTATAAGTTTAACTCGGCTTGCGAATCAAAAATTCTTTTTTTATTCCTTAATTATTCGTTAACTCTTTTTTAAGGAATGATTATGATGGACGACGGAGAGCTCAAAGTCAGTCAGACAGACGGTATCGTGATTTCGGCCGGCCCGGTTTTGATGGAAGAAAACGGTCATAATGATTTCTTGTGGGGATATTATTTTTGTATTGAAAATAATTCTGCCGACAAAATCAGTTTGGTCGGCAAAAATTGGAATATTACCGATGATCATGGTAATATGTTTTCTGATAATAGTGACGGCTTTAAGGGCGAAATTCCGGTGTTGGAACCCGGTGAATATTTTGAATTTACCTCTATGGCGCCATTGTCTTCCGCTCATGCCGTGTTTTACGGCAGCTGCCGCATCAAAACGGAAGGTCAAGACAAGCTCAAAGAGGTTAAGATTCCGACCTTTTCAATGAGTGCGGCCTCTGCACCGGTTTCGGCAAGCGTTAACTGATTTAGTCGTAAGTCTGAATGTAGTTATTATTTAAAATATACATATTCAGATACTGACGAATGTTTTTATCCATCTTGCGATTGAATTCATCAAAAAGTTTGATGACCATGCCGTTCCAGTATTTTTCTTTTTCGGCAATATCGGTGTTGGCCGGGATATAAAGTTCACGCCAGGCAACAACTTGGGTTTCGGCTTTGGCCATGCTTTGGGTGTCATAGACTCTGACAACAACATCTAGGGTGGCGCGATATTTGATGCGGTCTTGTGTAAAAATGTCGCCGGAGGGTTCAAGTTCTTCGGTGACGCTGGCATCTTTAATGATATATTCGGCGTTTTTATCGCTGCCGTAATTGGCAGCTTTAAGACGGTCTTGTCCCCAAAGACGAGCTGTTTTTTCAATAGAAATCGGGAATAAATGCTCTACATTGGGGCGGGTGAAAGACGGGGTAAATTCAGATATGATTTCAACCTTTCTGACATCAAGCTCAATTTGAGGGTCGGTATCATAACGCGGCTCATTGTAGCTTCTGACTTCATCTGTGGTACGGAATCCGGCGCATCCGGCTAAAATAACCGTGAATAACGTGCTGATAAAAATTCTTTTTATATTCTTCATTTTACCTGGCTTTCAAAAATTAAAGCAACAGGCCGAAAATCTTTCGACCTGTTTGTTATCTTAGAGCTTATAGATTAAAATAAGGTAAACGCCTAATGTTTCAAAACTTCGCCTTTGTCGAAGACGTATTTTTCCGAGCAGAAGTGGCATTCGGCGGTGATTTTATTGTTTTCTACCATGCTTGCAATTTCTTCTTCAGAAAAGCTGCTTAAGGTGTGCAACAATTTTTCACGACTGCAACGACAGCCGAAAACATAGTCTATGCTTTTGCTGATGACAAGATTGTTGCCATGAAACAGGCGGTGCAAAATTTCCGTAGAAGATAAGGAGGCGTCAAAAACCTCATTTTCTTGCAGGCTTTGTGCAAAAACACAGGCTTCTTCCCATTGGGCGGCGATGTCTTCACCTTCTTGGACTTTGCCCCCGATTTCAGGGAGCTTTTGCAGCATTAAACCGGCGGCCTGCCAGCTTTGAGAATCGCCTTCCGGGGCTTTAAGGTATAGTTTTAACCATGTATCTATTTGTTCTGATTGTTTGAAATAACGCAAGGCAAGTTCGCTCATGGTTTTGCCTTGTAGGTCTACCACGCCTTGATATAACTCAGTATCCGGTCCTTGGTCGACGGTAAAGGCTAAGTGACCTTCACCCATGAGGTGCGGGGCCGGCTCAATTTGTCCGTCAGTTTTGCGCAAGGCTTGAGAATGGGCCAAACGCTCTTCATCAAAACGGGCGCAGGCGCGAATCTTGCCCTCAGAGGTGACATCTACCACAACCATGGAAACAGGGCCGTTGCTTTGGGTTTGCAGGGTAAAAAGCCCGTTATATTTGAGGTTGCTCGCCAACATTGCCGCCAAAACGACAGCTTCGGCAACAACGGCGGAAACCGGCAAAGGGTAGTGGTGTTTGTTAAGAATGGTATTGATAACCTTGTCGATGCGAATCAGACGGCCGCGAAAGGCGCCGTTGTCAATATGAAACGCAACACAGTTGTCAAAGTAATTATTCTGCACTATTATGCTCCTTAGCAATTGTTGTTATGTGACGTATAATCTTGTTTGGGAGATTTTTCAAGTGTTTGCAGAAGAAGAAAAAAAGAAAAAAACGCGCCCGCTTAAAAAAATCAGCAAGCAAAGGCTGAAAAATATTGCTCTTTATTATTTGCAAAGGTTTGAGACTTCTACGGAAAATTTGCGTCAGGTGTTGCAAAGACGTTTGTGGAAATATGCTTGCCAAAATCCGGATTTTGATGTTGAAGAGGCCAAAGGGTGGATTGAAGAAATTTTGCTCGAAATGCAAAATTTTCATTATGTTGATGATAAACGTTTTGCCGAGCTTAAGGTTAAGGATTATATGGCGGCCGGAAAGTCTTTGCGCTATATTTCGCAAAAGCTGAAAGCCAAAGGAATTGACGATGATTTGGTGGCAAGTTTGGCCGAGGCGCAAGATTATGACCCACAGACGGCAGCCATGAAACTGGCCAAGAAAAAACATTTGGGACCGTATCGTCAAAGTGAGGAAGAAAGACAAGCCTGTCGGCAAAAGGATATGCGCGCTTTGGTCGGGGCAGGGTTTGATTATGAAACAGTGATGTGGGTTTTGGATGCCGAATCGGTATCCTCTGAGGTTTGAAAATAAAATTTTTAGAGCCGTATGGTTTAAAATGTTTGTCAAAATGTAATTGTTGCTGTAAGATAAAACAATCTTTAATTGGGGATTTTGAAAATGGCCGCAGAGGATAACAAAAGTTTTGCCATCGGTAAAATGCGCGATAAAGTAAAACAGTCTAAAGCTAATGACGCGTTTTCTTGGAAAAAAGCGAAAATTCTCTATGATCCGAAAGCCGAAAATAATGAGGAAGGCTATAACGGATGGTCGGCTGTTTCTCGCGGGTTGCCGCCGGAAAGAAAACGCCAGACCGATGCTCTGTCTTTGGAGAGCGGTATAGATTTTTCAGGTAAAAATTTGCAAAACGGAAAATATGCCAAAGAAAATTTTGCCAATGCCAATTTTTCGGTCGCTGATTTGAGCGGGGTCGATTTTTCGGGCGCAAATTTGCGCGGGGTTGATTTTTCGGGGGCAAATTTGACCGGCGCTAATTTGTCCGGTGCTGATTTGACCGGCGCGGTGTTAAGCAACAGCGTGCTTAAAGATACTAATTTTACCGGCGCCAACTTGAGTGGTGTTAAACTGGCGGAAGCAGACATTCAAGGCGCTATTTTGCTTGATATCATCATTGATGACTTGGGTATTGAAGAATTGCAGGCTTTGGTGGAATATTTGGCAAAATATTATCCGCATAAGCTCAATTTTAAGCTCTTGAACTTAACTCTGCTTAATTTGGCCAAGATTGATTTGAAAAATGTTGATTTAAGCGGAGCAGATTTTACCGGTGTTGATTTTACAGGGGTTAGTCTTGTCGGCGTGGATTTGAGCCAAACCAATATTACCCCGCAGCAAATTGCTCAGGCTTTGGGCAGAGTGCCGACCCCTCAAGAGTTAAAACAAATTATGGCCCCGAAAAAGAAAAAAGGAAAAGAATTTCAGGGAATCGATTTTACGGATTTGTTCTTGGGAAATAAAGAAATCGGAATTTGGGATACAACAAAGGCCAAGGCTTTAGATATCGGTAAAATTTTGGAAGCGGGAAAAAAGGTTTTTCGAAAATCTGCACAGAAACCGCCGGTTAAAGACAGCGAGGCTCTTGAATATATAAAAGCAGAGAAGGAAAAAGAAGCCAAAGGTCATAATGCCGAATTGCGTAAAATTATTGAAGAACGCAAAAGACAAGAACTTGAGGCCAGGCGCGCCAAAAAACAAGAGTTTCAGCAAGAGGTCGCCCGTGAAAATGCGCCGCAGGAAAAAGAGGCTGAAAAAAGCGAGCGTAAAATCAGCCGTGAAAATATTGAGAGAATTCGCAGTATGCGTGAGCGTTCACGTGATTAATAAAGGCAGGTATGATGGTTGAGCCAAAACTTCTTTTTCAGGCAAAGTTTGACCGTCGACGTTTTGTGCTTTTAATGCTTGGCAGTGTTCTTTTATGGGCAATTGCCAGTGTTGCTTTGTTCTTTTTATCTTATTTGTTTCATTGGGGATTAAGCCGCCAAAGTTTGGGGGAGGCCGAACTTATTTGGCAGGATTTTTTGCATAATCCTCTTTATGTTTTTAAGTTGTATGGTTCATGGTTTGATGTTTTGCAACAGGCAATTTTGACCTCTCGGGTGTCTTGGGTGTTGTGGTTGCCTTTGTTGCCGTTGCTCTTGCTTATTGTGGCTTGGGGCATTATTTTTAAGCGTACAAATTTTGGGTTCCATTTATGGTATCGGCTGCATCATCGTTTGGCCACGGCGGAAGATATTGCCGCCATGGGGTTGTTTGACGGGCATTTGATGAATTTGGGCCGTTTTGATGATAAGGTGTTGCGCTTAAATAAGCCTTATTCGGTTTTTTGTTTCGGTACGTCAGGGGTTGGCAAAACTGCCGGTGTGGTTCTGCCCTCGGTTTTGGAGTCTGATGCCTATAGCATTATTGCGGTGGATAATAACGGCGGTTTGGCGCGCTATTCAAGCGGGTATCGTGAAACTTTGGGGCCGGTATATTATTTTAATTGGGCTTTGGAAGATAATCCGGCACAGGGAGAATATTGGCCGAGGTGGAACCCGCTGTCTTTTGCAAATATGCCTCCAAGAGGTGATGAAAGAGATGATTATTTGGCTTTTATTGCGCGCTATTTGATTCACGCTCAAACGGCACAGACTGAAAACCCATATTGGGACAAATTGGCGGCTTTGGCTTTGGAGGGATTGTTGCAGTTTTTTGTTTGCAAAATTTCACAGGCACAGGCTAATGATTATTTTTTGGGTTTGTTTATGGAAAAATCCAGATTAAGCAATGAGGATAAGGCTTTGCTCTTGAGCTATTATGCCGATATGCCGGAATCTTACGGGGCAGAAGCAATTAAAAATCTGGAACAAAATAAACTCACGCATGAAAATTATTTGCCGGTGGGAAGTTGGGACGGAATCCCCGAGGCCTGGCAAGGTAAAGAACTTTGTTTGGCGATGTTTGTCGATTTTTTACTGCGGCGGTATTTTGAGCTTTCGACTGAGGCTAAAAATCGCGATATCGGCGGTTGGAAAATTGTTTTGGAAAGTTTGTCGGCCGAGGCGGAATTGTTTGCCTATTCGCAAAAAGCCAGAGCCGTGTTGCGGCAGATTTCATATTTGTCACGCAAACAGCGCAGTATTATTTTCCCGATGATGTTGAAGCCTTTGTCCATGTTTCGCAGCGGCAGCCTCAGAGAGCGTACTTCTTCAAGCGATTTTTATTCTAAAGATGTGTTTGGCGTGGTTAATGCGGAAGGTAAAAAAGTACCGGTGACGGTTTATATTGTGGCGGCCGGCAAAAAGACAAAGTTTGTTTCGCGTTTTATGATAGATGTGTTGTTATATTTGCAGTTAAAAAAAGAGCCGCAAAAAGGCGAGTGTCCGCTGTTATATGTGCTTGATGATTTGGCTGAAATTCCGCCCTTTGAAAATTTGGGGGCGGGGTTGAGAAACGGGGCAAAGAAAAATATGTCTTTCTTGCTTGCGGGGAATGATTTTTCACATCTGCAAAAAATTTACGGCCGTGAGAATCTGGAAGAAATTGTTTCAAATACGGCATATAAATTAGCCATTGGCGAAAATGGGGCTCAGGTGGCGCAAAATATCTCACGCTTGGCAGAGTTTGCCACCAAGTCGGTGCAGATTCCGCAAACAACGGTCGGCAGTTTTGCCAGAGTGCAAAATGTGGTCGGAGATGCCGGATATTATCTGAAATTGGCCCAAAGGCTTAATGCCAAATATCGCTACGGAAGTGTTAAAAAAGGTTGGCATTTATTGCTCTCGGAGGGGTATTATCATTTGCCGATTAAGCTTAAGACCGATTATTTTTATAATAATCCGCTTTTGCAGGAAAAGGCTTTGATTGATGCGGCATATCCTTTGGCCAAAGAGGTGTGGGAACGCCGCAACCCTCAGGATAAAGAAGTTCCTGACGTGATGCAGGTGTTAGAAGGTTGCGGTACTGTTTTGGAAAGTGAAGAAGATATTGATCGGCGCTTGAATGATTATTATGAAGAGGCCATGGAAACCATGCAAGAGCTGCCCAATACAACAGAAGTGATGGCTGACGATATTTCCATTCGTTGGAAAGCTAATGAAACAGAAGAAGCTCATAACGAAAATGCCGATGATTGGTGGATGAGAGAAGATGGTTTCACTGATAAAGGGGGCGTAAACGAAAATCCTTTTGAAAAGAAATAAATTTTGAGGTTGGCTATTTTGGGTTTTTTTGCTATGTTCTATATATGTTTTTAATCCGAATCGGTGAATTTTGATGGATGATACGCTTTTTTCGGCTCAGGTAAAACGGCCGTTGGCTGACAGATTACGCCCGACTTCTTTGGCAGAAGTCGTCGGGCAGAGTCAGGTCGTGGGTGAAAATGCTCCCATCGGGCGGATGCTTAAAAGCGGAAAAGTTACCTCTTTTATTCTTTGGGGGCCGCCGGGGTGCGGTAAAACAACCATTGCCCGTTTGATTGCCGAACATACAAATTTGTATTTTGAGCAGATATCGGCGGTTTTTTCCGGCGTGGCCGATTTGAAACGCGTGTTTCAATATGCTCAGGAAAGGCGCGCCAACCAGGGCAAAGGAACATTGCTTTTTGTTGATGAAATTCATCGGTTTAATCGCTCACAGCAAGACGGCTTTTTGCCCTATGTCGAAGACGGGACGGTTATTTTGGTCGGGGCGACGACCGAGAATCCGTCTTTTGAGCTGAATGCGGCGCTTTTGTCTCGGTGTCAGGTCTTGGTGTTGAACCGTTTGACTGCCGATGATTTTGAAATTTTGTTGCAGCGTGCCGAAAAAGAAATGGGGCGGAAGTTGCCCATTGACGAAGAGGCCAGACAGTTTATTAAAGATACGGCCGATG
The DNA here is from genome assembly GCA_944392285.1 of uncultured Alphaproteobacteria bacterium. Classification (GTDB taxonomy): domain Bacteria; phylum Pseudomonadota; class Alphaproteobacteria; order RF32; family CAG-239; genus CALXWF01. The sequence goes on from CALXWF010000054.1 coordinate 9,604, forward strand.
GTGACGGGCGCTATATTTTAAATATTGCCGAAAGTATTTTTAATTATGCGCAAAACGGTGAGGTCTTTGATAAAGATGCCATCGTGCAAATTATTCGCTCGCGGGCGCCGGTTTATGATAAAGGGCGTGACGGGCATTATAATTTGATTTCGGCCGTGCATAAGTCTTTGCGCGGTTCTGACGTTGATGCCGCTCTTTATTGGGTGGCCAGAATGATTGAGGGCGGTGAAGATCCGAAATATTTGTTGCGCAGGCTTACGCGCTTTGCCGTGGAAGATGTCTCTTTGGCTGACCCGCAAGCGGTGGTTCAGGCAATTGCCTGTTGGGATACTTATGAGCGTTTGGGCTCGCCGGAGGGAGATTTGGCCGTGTTTCAGTTGGCGGCTTATTTAGCAACGGCGCCGAAATCCGTCGGGGTGTATAAGGCTATGCATAAGGCCAGAGAGCTGGCGCGCAAAACGGGGTCGCTTATGCCGCCCAAACATATATTGAACGCACCGACAAAGTTAATGAAACAGCTCGGATATAATGAAGGTTATGAATATGACCCCGATTGCGAAGACGGATTCTCGGGAGCAAATTATTTTCCGGAAGGGGTGGCAAGACAAAAATTGTATCATCCGGTTGATCGCGGTTTTGAAAGAGAAATTAAAAAAAGAGTGGAGTATTTTGATAAACTCAGAGCCGAAAAACAACGCGCCAAACAACAAGGACAGTCATGAATATGAAAACCGTCTAAGAAAGTTAAATCAGACGGTTTTTTTATTTTAAATTAAGAAGTTTTGATATATACTGAGCAAAATTTAGGAAAGGGAAATTTTATGGCCGGTGTCAGTATTGTCAAAGTTAAAGATGCAGATGACGGTATGCGTCTTAATCGTTGGTTTTTGAAGTATTATCCGGGGCTTGGCTTGGGGCGATTGCAAAAACTTTTGCGGACAAAGCAAATTAAAGTGGACGGTAAAAAGGCAGAGGCGAATCTGAAACTTACGGCCGGACAAGAGGTGAGGGTGCCGCCGTTAGATGCCGAAAAAGCTGCACCGGAAAAGAAGTTTCTCTCCGATAAAGACCGTGATTTTATGCAGAGCTTGGTCTTGTATAAAGATAAAAATATCATTGTTATTAATAAACCCTCAGGGCTGGCCGTGCAAGGCGGCAGCAATACGACGCGCCATGTCGACGGTATGTTGGAGGCCTTAACATTTGAGGCGGAAGAAAAACCAAAACTGGTCCACAGAATCGACAAAGATACGAGCGGGTTGTTGGTTTTGGCCAGAAATCGGACCTCGGCCGATTTGTTAACCAAAGCCTTTCGCGAACATGAGTTGCCAAAAACATATTTGGCTTTGTGTGTCGGTTGTCCGAAAAATGACAGCGGCATTATTAAAGCTCCGCTTGAAAAAATCGGCGAAAAGAGTTTGGTTTCAGACGGCGGAAAACCTGCAGTTACCGAATATCGGGTGATAGACGCCGTGGGGGATAAATTCAGTCTTATTGAGGCGCGTCCTTTGAGCGGTCGCACTCACCAAATTCGTGCACATTTGGAATATATCGGCTGTCCGATTGTTGGAGACGACAAATATTTCGGCGGTGAGGCACGCAAAAAATTTTCAGAGATTGCAGATAAGTTGCATTTGCATGCTTATAAAATTGATTTGACGCATATATATAATAAAAAATTGGTGTTGAAAGCACCGCTTCCGCCTTATTTTGAGGCTGATATTGAAGTTTTGGGCATTTGTTTTAAGGAGTAAAAATTTATGAAAAGACTGGTTAAGATTTTGGCTTCGGTCATCTTTAGTTTAATCATTATTCTTGCTATCGGCGGATATTTTTTCGTGCGGAATTTTGATTTGAATAAATATAAATCTTATGCCGAAGAGGCCGTGGCCAATCAGTTGGGGCGCAAGTTGTCTATCAACGGTAATGCCAGTTTGGGTATTTCTTTGGTGCCGACGATAATTATTGAAGATGTTGAGCTTGCAAATGCTTCTTGGGCAACTGAGCCGCAGATGGTTAAAGTGCAAAAATTGGAGTTAAAATTTGCGCTGTTGCCGCTTCTTAAAAAGCAAGTGATTATTGACAAGGCCGTGTTGGTGGGGCCGCAAATCTTTTTGGAAACTTCAAAAGAGGGGCAAAATAACTGGGAATTTTCTGCCTTAAAGACAGCGCCGAAAGTTGTTGCCAAATCATCCGGCGGGTGGTTGATTTCCGAGGCAGTGGCGCAGGAAACGCCGGCAGCTCCCGTAGCGGCGGAAAATCAGATTTTGCAGAATTTGGTTGCCAAAAACATTGTTATTGAAAACGGTGTTGTTCAATATAACAATAAAGGTGAAATGACCTCTCTTAACATTAATAATGTTACGCTGGCAGCGCCGAGTTTTAATGAAAATATGAGCGGGCGTTTTGATGTGGTGTTTAACGGTGAGGCGCTGAACGGTGATTTTAATGTCGGTCCTTTAGCAACTTTGCTGGCAGGGAATGCAGAATATCCGGTAATGCTTAATGCCAAGGCTTTCGGTATTGATTTGACCGTTGACGGCGTGGTGGCAGATTTGACGACAATACCGCTGTTTGCCGCTAATGTTAATGTTTATAATCCGGCCGGTAATTTTAATGCACCCGAAACAACCTTAACGGCATATGTATCCGGAAGTGCACAGAAAATTGATGCCGATATTAAATTATTGAACATCGTTAATAATAAAATTGTCGGGAAAGTCAGCTTTACACAGGCGGCACGTCCTTTAATCGAGGCTGACCTTGAAAGCGACATGATTAATTTGGAAAGCTTGAATGCGGCCAGCAGTCCGATGGCTTTTGAAATGCCTTCACTTATCAGCGAAGCTCAGGCCTTGAGCATGGTGCCGGAAACTAAAGTGCCGTATCAGGCTTTGCAGAGTGTTAATGCCAAGTTTAACCTTAAGGTCGGAAGTTTGGTTATTAATCCGGCGATGACGGCGGAAAACGTGTCGCTTGCAGGGGCTTTGCAAAACGGCGTGTTAAACGTTGCGCCGTTGCAGCTTGAGTTCGGCGGCGGTAATATTAAAGCCGATATGACGGTTGATGCCAATGCGGAAACGCTTAAACTCAAACTCAGCAGCCAAAATATTTTGTTGCAAAAGCTGCATAAAGAATTTTTGGTCGACGGCAGCGGAGATTTCGGTGTGCTCTCAGGCGGTAAAACCGATGTTGAAGCCGAGCTTTCAAGCAAAGGGCAAACTTATCGTCAGTTGGTGCAAAATCTCAACGGTTTGGCCGTTGTGATGCTCGATAAAAGCGTTATCCAAACCGGTGCTTTGAAGTTTTTATCAGGCAATCTTATCAGTCAGGTTTTGGATGTATTGCAATTTAACAGCAAAAAAATTACCAATCTTGATGTTAATTGCGCCGTTATCAGAGCTGATTTTGTTAAAGGAAAAGCCGTGTTCCCCAAAGGAATTGCTCTGAGCTCAAAACAGCTGAATTTGGTTAGTGACGGCAGCATTAATTTGATTAATGACGGTATTGATTTTACGGTGCATCCATATTCCGGCAAGTTGGTTGATACCAATATTGCTCAGGCTTTGTCTTCTTTGGTTAAAGTAAAAGGGACAATTCAAAGCCCCAAAGTTACTTTAGATGATGCTCAGGCCTTAAAGGCGATTGTCGGTGTTGCGGCCGGCGGACCTGCTTATTTGGGCTCAAAACTCGTGCTTGATGCCGATAGTTCGCCTTGTTATACAGCCTTAAAAGGAACGCCGTACCAGAGCAGATATCCGGCTCCCGGCAAAGTTGAAACGGCCGGACAAGATATGTATCAAGGGGCAGCAGAAGGCGTTGATGACGGTATTCAGGCCGTTAAAGATACAGCCAAAGGCTTGCTCAATCTGCTGAAAGATGCAAAGGGGAAAATGTAATGACTTTAGATTTGAATCAGGCGGCGGCAGATATTGCCGCCGACCGTGAGGAAATTATAGAGCGTTTGGTTCAATTTTCGGCCACGGATATGTTGCTGTTTTGGGGAAATGAAAAAGCTCTTATCGAACGGCAAAGCAAAGTTTGGCAACCTATTATCAAATGGGTTAATGATAATATGGAAAGCCATTTTAAGGCTACGCAGTCTTTAGATGTAAAAGAAAATGAAGAAGACGGTGCCAAAGTCAGAGAGTTTTTGCACTCCTTAAGCGATAAAGAATTGGCAGCCTTTTATGCCGCGGCTTTAGCAACACGGTCGGTTTTGTTGGCCAGTGCTTTGGTTAAAGGAAAAATTAATGCCGAGCAGGCATTTGAGGCGGCTTATTTGGAAGAGCTTTGGCAGGCCGAAAATTGGGGCTCGGTTGAAGAAGCCGAAAAAAGCCGCGCCGAACGCAAAAAAGAAATTGCCGATATTGTTGCTTTTTTAAAGTCGTAAATTTTGATGGCAAATAAAGAAGTAAATATCAAAATTGAGGGGCGTGTCCAAGGTGTGGGGTTTCGCTATTGGGCGGCGAAAATCGCAGAGGGAATCGGCGGTATCTCCGGTTGGGTGGCAAATATGGATGATGGCAGCGTTGAACTTGCTCTGCGCGGCGAGGAAGAAAATTTGAACCAAATGATTGCCGCCTGCTATAATGGACCGATGTGGGCCAGAGTGGACCGTGTGAGCTTTTTGCCCAGAAAGTCAAGCGGTTTTTTGCCGGATATTGAAGACGGTCGGTTTAAAAAATTTTAGCTTTCTATATATCAGAAAATGCTTTTTTAGCAGAAGATAAAATTTAGCGTGTAAGATTTTTCTTTCGCTGGACAATAAAATTTTTCGCTTGTATAGTGAATGTATCATCAAGGTAAAACATTATTGGGAAAGGAGCGGAATATGGCTGAAAAAATTATGGGGCAAAATGCCGTCTTGGCTTATCAATATGCAAAAGAAATCAGCGCAAACAGTCCGCGCCAGCTTGATAAGATTATTGAAATGTTCAGCAAAGTTGCCGAGATTGCCCGCGCTTTTCCGCAAAAAGTGGAAACCGAAAAAGGCGAGAGTTTTGATGTCGAATATTTGTGCTACCGTGAAATTGCTCGCGCTAAAAGAAAGATGAATGAGGTTGGCTCAGGATATCATTTTGATATGAAAAATTATTATGAGTCTGCCGATTATTATCATCGGGCTTTTGAACTGGCTGACAGCAGCGCGGAAAAACTCAGCTCGCTTGACGGTGAGGCCAGCTGTTATTGGAACTTGGGCAATAAGCAAAAATGGTGTGATGTTAAAGAACAGCAGATTGATTTTATCAGCGAAAAAGATAAAGTGCGGGCGGTGTTGGAAATTGCTCGCGAGCAGAAAAATGAAGAGCGTAAAAATCAGTTGTTGCGAATGGTAAAAATTTAAGGATAAGGAAAAGCCCCAAGGTTTCGGGGCTTTTTTCTTTACAAACATTTTGCCTTTGGTTATAGTGAACGCAGAAAATAATTATTGTTAAACTATAAAATTTTAAGCTATGGAAAAAGATTTGTTGCTACATGGTTTTATCCTTCCGGTTTTGGCTCTTTGTCTGGTGGTGGCGGTTATTTGTTTGGGCGTTGCTACATTGAGCCAGAATAAAGATGCTCGTATCATCCGTTTGCAGATAATCTGCTTATTGGCGGCTGTGGTGTTGGCTGTTGTCGGATTTTACGGTGTTTGGTCTGCTCTTATGTTTCTTTGTGCCGTTATTTTACTTATCGTATTCGGTATAAGTATTGGCCAGAATCAGTGCCGTAATAAATTAAAATGATATGGAAAAAATTTTTTTCTGTTTGGTCTTGGTTGAGATTCTGCTTTTTGCGGCGGGGCGTATCATCAATGTTCGTTATGGCGAATCATTGAAAATGCGGATTTTTCTCAATGTTTGTATTGTGATTTTTATCGCAATATGTCTGATTATGAAATATCGGGGCGCGGCAGTGCTCTTGATAGCGGTTTTGGCATTGTTTGAGCTTATGCCGAAGTCATGGTTACAAAGTAAAAAAGCCAAGGATTAGTCCTTGGCTTTTTGATTGCACAAAATTTGATATTCTGCTTTTTTGTGCCCCAGCATGAGGCCGTTTTCGCCTTGGAGGGGTGCGTGTTTGCGGGCAATGGTATATTGCGGCAGCAAAGATTTTATCTCTGCGGCGGGTTTGCCGAATGAGGCTGCGGAAATGCGGATTTTTTTGCCTTGCCCGGCTGAAACTTTGGGGGTAATTTCACCGCTGTCGGCGTCTACAAATTCTTTAAGATTTAATTTTAGGGTTTGTAAACTTCCGGGAATGAGAAATTCAATTTCATCTTCGGCGGTAATATAATTTCTGATTTCAAAAATGGCATCATCTCCTTGCCATTCAATGATAGAGCCGGCAAAAAGCCAGTCGCCGAGTGTGCGGGTATATTCATAATTTTGGCTGATTTCGGTCAGCTTGCCGTCATGAAAGCCCAGACAATAGCCGCGGTTTTGCAAGGTGTATAGCTCGTCCATATAATTTTGCCAATTCCAGTCTTGGGGGTTGGCATACCAATCATCAATGGCTTGGCGGTAGGTGCGGGCAACGGTGGCGGCATAATATTCGGTTTTGTTGCGGCCTTCAACTTTAAGAGAATTCATGCCGATTGACAAGAGGTCGGGCAGGCGCGGCAATAGGCACATGTCTTTTGAGTTTAAGATGTAGCCGCCGTGTTCATCTTCAATAATTTCATAATATTGGCCGGGACGAAATTCTTCTTCCAGCAAAAATTCAAAACTGTCTTTGTTGTGCTCATCAATTATCAGCTCTTTGGTGGAGCCGTCTTTAAGGCGCAAATGCAGTTTGTAGTGCCAGCGGCAGCAGTGTGCACATTTGCCTTGATTGGCCGAGCGGTCGGCTAAATAGTTGGATATCAGACAGCGGCCGGAATAAGACATACACATGGCGCCATGCACAAAACATTCAAGTAAAATGTCAGGGCAAAGTTTGCGAATTTCTTTCATTTCTTCATAGGTTACTTCGCGGCCGAGCACGCAAAGTTTGGCCCCTTGGTTCTGCCAAAATTTGACGGTTAAGGCCGAGCAAACATTGGCTTGGGTGGAAACAAAAAGGTTAAGCTCGGGGGCATTGTCTTTTACGAATTGAAAGACGCCGGGGTCTGAAATTATGACGCCGTCGGGTTGCAAATGCCGGAGTGTTTTGACAAATTGCGGCAGTTTTTCAGCTTCACGGTTGTGAATGAACAAGTTAAGCGTCAGATAGATTTTTTTGCCGTGGTCATGAACAAATTTGATGCCTTCTTCCAATTCTTCAAGCGAAAATTTTGATTGGGTGCGCAGGCTCATGTCCGGTGTGCCGGCATAGACGGCATCAGCCCCATAAAGAATGGCGGTTTTGAGTTTGGTTAAGGAGCCGGCCGGCAGAAGCAATTCAGATTTTGTCATCGGTTTAATTCTCCAACGTAATATTTTTGGTATAGACATTCAGAGCTCCGAGAGGGGTTTGCTCAATATAAACTCTGGCAATAAAGGGGCGTTGGCTTTTGGGGTCTTGCAGAATCCAAAAATAAATCGGACGATCTGAGGTCAGCTCCCACAGAAGGTCATCTCCTTTGGCGCCGAGTTTGTCAATATACATGGAACATTTGGTAGCCAAGCCTTGATAGGGCGAATATTCATTGGCGGTAAGCTGCTCTTGGCCTTCGTCTTTAAAAATGACATCAAAACGACGCTTGCCGTCAAAGACTTGCAGTCTGGCATCGCAAAATTTGACTTTGTTGTATTGGCGAGCCAATTCGGCAATGACGGTTTGTAAATCCGTGGTGTCACGGTTTTTGATGTCAGGTAGAATTTCTACTTTTTTGGTTTTATCGTTTTTGCTGCTGAGGCGATATATGGGGTTGCCTTGTTGGTCATATATCAGCTCTTTGGAACGACGGTTAAAACGGCTTTGGGATTTGTATTTGTAACTGGTTGTTTCCAAATCGTTGTCTTTAATGCGTCCGGTGGTGGCATATTCAGCTCGGAAAGGGTAAAGCGTGTCAAAAATTCCGGCAGTTTTAACATCTGATTTTACTTCATAATTCGTGGGGCTCAGGCGATAAGTGAACTCGGTGTGGCTGGCATTGAACGGGCCAAGAAAAACCGTAAAGTCATGCTTAACGCCGAAGGCTTGGGCATCGGTGCTGAAAATCAGGCTTAAAGTCGTGAATAAAAATAAAAATTTTTTCATCAAATTTAGTCTTTCTTAAATTATTTTTCGGCATACTAGCATAAAAATTTATATTTTAAAGAGGTTAGTTAAAATGACAAAAAAAGTATTGGTTATGGCCGGCGGTTTTTCATCCGAGCGTGAAGTTAGTTTGGTAACGGCCAAAGGTGTGACAGAGGCTTTGAAAAATGCGGGTTATGAGGTGGTTTTTCATGATTTGCGCGATTTTAGAGCTTTTGTTAAGGTTTTGGAGGCCGAAAAACCCGATGTCGTGTTTAATGCTTTGCATGGTAATTTTGGCGAGGACGGAACCATTCAGGGCTTTTTGGATTTGATGCAGATTCCTTATACGCATTCAGGTGTTGCGGCTTCGGCAGCGGGAATGTGCAAAGATATTACCCGTGAGATGGCACGCAGTGTCGGTATTAAAGTGGCGCCGGCACAAGTCATGACTTATCGGGAGTTTAAGCAAAAAGCCTCATCTCTTGAAAGACCTTTTGTGGTTAAGCCTGTGTCGGATGGTTCCAGCGTCGGCGTCTTTATTGTGAAAGATGCGGCAGATTTGCAGCATGTGCATTATGATGATGATAATTGCAAACTCTTGGTCGAAAAATATATTAACGGCCGCGAGTTGACGGTTATGGTGTTGGAAGATAAGGCTTATGCGGTGACCGAGCTTTGTCCGAAAGCCGGATTTTATGATTATAAGGCTAAATATACCGACGGCATGACCAGGCATCTGTTGCCGGCGCCGATTGATGAGACAACCGCCGCCATTTGCAAAGACTATGCGGTAAAAATTCATAAGGCTTTGGGGTGTAATACGGTATCACGCAGTGATTTTCGTTATAATCCGACAGACGGCGTGGTCTTTTTGGAAATTAATACCAATCCGGGGTTGACGCCTTTGTCTTTGGTGCCCGAACAAGCCAATTTTGCCGGAATCTCTTATCGTGATGTGTGTGTGAAACTCGTGGAAGGCGCTAAATGTCGTTTTGTCCCGTCATTATAGTGGCCGGGCCGACCGCTTCGGGAAAATCGGCCCTGGCTTTGGATATTGCGCAAGCCCTCGGGGGTGCGGTTATTAACGCCGACGCCATGCAGGTTTATAAAAATACGCCGATTTTGGCGGCTTGTCCGAGTGCGGAAGATAAGGCCAAAGCCGAGCATTTTCTCTATGAAATTTATGATGCGGATTATAACGGTTCGGTTGCCGAGTGGCTGGAAAAAGCCGTGGCGGTTATTCATCGCTTGTGGCAAGAAGGTAAGGTGCCGGTGGTGGTCGGCGGTACGGGGTTGTATTTGGATAATTTAATTAACGGAACATCGCCAATCCCCGAAACGCCGCTTGAGGTTAAGGCGCAAGTCGCCGAAAAATTGGCAAAAGAAGGGGTGGAGGCTTTGCATGCCGCTTTGGCAGATTTTGACCCCGAAAGTCAGAAAAAACTCAGCTTGCATGATAGCACACGCGTGCGGCGGGCTTTCGAGGTGTATTTGGCAACGGGGACACCCATCAGCCTTTGGCATAAAAGACCGTTGATAAAAAAATTGCCCGAAGCCTCGTTTTTGGTTATTAAAATCTGCCCCGGTGTGGCTGAGCTTGATAAACGTTGTTTTCAACGTTTTGACATGATGTTAAACGGCGGTGCCATTGATGAAGTCAGAGCTTTGAAAGAGCGGCATTTGTCTTCAAAACTTCCGGCTATGAAAGCCTTGGGCGTGCCGGAAATCTTGGATTATTTGAACGGCAAAACAGATTATGAAACCATGGCCGAATGCGGCAAATTGCACACCAGACAATATGCCAAACGCCAAAGAACATGGTTTAATAACAAGCTTAAAGCTGATATGGTCTTGCCCAAATGTTATGACGGGGCAGAAAATGTGATAAATGATGTTAAAAACCTGTATAAGCTGTTGCATAAAAACGCAATAGGTTATAAAACAACAGATAATATTGGTTGATGAAATATTTTCAGAGAGGTTTATATGCTTTCAAAATTAATGGGCTGGTTGTCAGCAGATTTGGCTATTGACCTGGGTACGGCTAATACCTTGGTTTATGTTAAGGGCCGCGGCATTGTTTTAAACGAGCCGTCCGTCGTTGCAATTGAAGAATATCGCGGTAAAAAACAAGTCTTGGCCGTGGGTAACGAAGCTAAACAAATGCTTGGTCGTACACCGGGAAATATTCAGGCTATTCGCCCATTGCGTGACGGTGTTATTGCTGACTTTGAAATCGCCGAAGAAATGATTAAATATTTCATCCGTAAAGTCCACAATCGTCGCACTTTCGCTTCGCCGATGGTTATTGTTTGCGTACCGTCAGGTTCAACGGCGGTTGAACGTCGCGCCATTCAGGAATCGGCCGAGGCTGCCGGTGCCCGCAAAGTTTGGTTGATTGAAGAGCCTATGGCTGCCGCTATCGGTGCCGATCTGCCGGTTACGGAACCGACCGGAAGTATGGTGGTTGATATCGGAGGCGGTACAACCGAGGTTGCCGTACTGTCTTTGGGTGGTATTGTCTATGCACGCTCGGTTCGTGTCGGCGGTGATAAGATGGATGCCGCCATTATCTCTTATATTCGCCGTAACCATAATTTGTTGGTCGGTGAAGGCAGCGCCGAAAGAATTAAAAAAGAAATCGGTTCTGTTTGTCCGCCGGAGAAAGGCGAGGGTCGCACCATTGAAATTAAGGGACGTGATTTAATGAACGGCGTGCCGAAAGAGATTGTTATTACCGAACGCCAAATCGCCGAGAGCTTGAGCGAGCCGGTTTCTCAAATTGTGGAAGCCGTTAAGGTTGCTTTGGAACATACGGCTCCTGAGTTGGCTGCCGATATCGTTGATAAAGGTATTGTCTTGACCGGCGGCGGTGCGCTTTTGGCTAACTTGGATCAGGTTTTGCGCAATGCAACGGGGCTTCCGGTTTCGATTGCCGAAAATCCGTTGGCTTGCGTGGTTAAAGGTACCGGAAAAGCTTTGGATGAAATCGGGCGTTTGCGCTCTATATTGTCATCCATGTACTAGTCAAAGAAAATTTGTATAGTGGGTGCCTAATACAGAAATATCGGGAAAATTTTTGGCTGTTTAACTTTGGTGTGCTTAAAAGTTTTCCCTTGTTTCTTTGTCGGGGCTTATTGAGAAAAAGTTGATGTTTTTTAAGCGGGGAGGCGTCCTCGCTTTTCGGGTAAAAGGGTATAACCTTTATAAGATTTTGAGGTTTTTATGAAACGCCGCAGAAGTTTGTTTATTCATCTTAGCCATATCAGGCTCTTGGCAAAAAAATTTGCGATTGTTTTGCTGTTTTTGTCGGCTTTCGTTTTGATGCTTATAAACAAAACAGATACGGTGATTATTGATAAGACCTCTTCGGTTGCCACGGATATTGTCAGCCCGGTATTGGATTTTCTGGTTATTCCGGCCAAGGCTTTGGCCAATGTTTATGATTATTTCAAAGAACTGCAAAAAATTCGTGATGATAATCGGCGCTTGCGTGAAGAGAATCGTCAATTGTTAATCTTGCGTGATTGGGCGCGGGCCTTAGAAATTGAAAATCATTTGTTGTCGGGGTTGCTTAACTATACGCCGCCTCCGGAATCTTCTTTTATTACGGCGCGTGTTATTGCCGAAGAAGGTGATGCTTTTTCGCATTCGCTTATTGCCTATACAGGTGACGGTGCGGTGCAAAAAGGACAAGTTGCCGTGAGCGACAAAGGTGTGGTCGGGCGTGTCGATAAGGTCGGCAATATGTATTCTAAAATTTTGCTGATTACGGATATTAACTCAAAAATTCCGGTTATGGTTGAACGGACACGGGTGCGCGGTATCCTTTCGGGGGATAATACGGCGACGCCCAGAATGGTCTTTATTCCGTTGTCGGCCGAACTTACGGTCGGAGATCGGGTGGTGACCTCCGGTGTGGCCGGTGTCTTTCCGCCGGGGTTGCCGGTCGGCAAAATCAGCTCGGTTGAAAAAAATAATGTTAAAATTAAGCCTTTTACAAACTTAGAGCGGTTGGAATATATTAAAATTATTGATTATAAACTCAATGATATTTTGAGTGCCGAAGATGATGATAAATAAGGAAAATTCCTATATGCGTGAGGATGAAACGGAGAATTTCAGCAGCTTTTTACAGAAGCTTATTCCGATGGCTTCTTCTTTGTTGTTGCTGCTGGTTTTTTATTTGCCGTTTAATCTGCCGCTTTTGGATAATATTCGTCCGGCCGTTGGAATGGTTTGTGTTTATTTTTGGATGATTCATCGACCCGATATTTTTAATTTGTTTTCGGTTTATTTGCTTGGTTTGATGGACGATGTCGTCAGTAATGTGCCCTTTGGCAGCAATATCTTTTCTTTGCTGTTGCTGTATCTTTTGCTTACGAATTTGCAGCGTTTTGTTTCGGGCAAATCTTTTGCCGTGATGTGGTATGGCTTTATGCTGTTATCTTTGGTGGTGTTTTTGGCGAAGTGGTTTGTTTTGTCGGTATATTACAGCCAGTTTTTGCCTTTTGTAACCGTTTGTTTTTCTTATTTGGTTACAATTGCCTTTTATCCGTTTTTGTCGCTGTTTTTGGCTTGGCTGCAAAACAGCTTTATGGCCGATGAGGACTAAAGCATGAATCGCGATAATGATAAAGGAAAGGTTTTAATTAATCGCTCGCTGATTATTGCGGCGGGTAAAATGTTTTTGTTTTTGGTTATTATTGCCAGACTTTATTATTTGCAAGTTTACCAAGCCGATCAATATAAAACTTTGGCCGATGAAAATCGTATCAGTACGCGCTTGCTCATTCCCCCCAGAGGCATTATTTATGACCGCAACGGTGAGATGCTGGCAACGAATCGGCAAAATTTTCAGGCTATGATTGTGGCAGAACAAGCACCGAATGTTCAACAAACGCTTGATGCTTTTAAGAAAATTATGCCTTTGTCCGAGGCCGAAGAAGAAAGAATTAAGAAAGATCTTAAAAGAAATCGCAGTTTTGTTCCGATTAAGATTAAAGAAAATCTTACTTGGGAAGAAGTTGCAAGAATCCAGCTTAATGCTTCAGATTTGCCGGGAATTATTATTGATGAAGGTTTGTCGCGTTATTATCCTTACGGCGAGAAAATGGCTCATGTTATCGGCTATGTATCTTCCGTTTCGGATAAAGACGTGAAAGATGACCCTTTGCTTGAAGTTCCGGGGTTTAAAATCGGTAAGTCCGGTATTGAAAAACTTTTTGAAAAGAAATTGCGCGGCAGCGGCGGTATCTTAAAACTTGAGGTGAATGCTTTTGGGCGAATTATGAAGCAAATTGAGCGGACTGACGGTATTCCCGGTGAAAGGGTTGATTTGACCATTGATGCCAGATTGCAGAGCAAGGCCTTTGATTTGTTCGGCGAAGAAAGCGGTTCGGCGATTTTGCTGGATGTGAACAGCGGTGAAATTTTGGCTTTTGTTTCTACCCCTTCCTTTGACCCCAATATTATGTCGCAAGGGGTAAGCAGCGAGATGTGGAATGATTGGCTCAAAGATGAAAAGAAGCCTTTGACCAATAAAGGGGTGGCCGGCCAATATTCTCCGGGGTCAACTTTTAAGATGATTGTTGCTTTGGCCGGGTTGGAAGCCGGTGTCATTAAGCCCGAGACACGCTCTTTTTGTGCCGGCAAAATGTTTTTGGGGAATCATGCTTTTCACTGTTGGAAGAGCCAAGGCCACGGTTATATTAACGTGGTGGAGGCTTTGCAACATTCTTGCGATATTTTCTTTTATGAAACAGCACAAAAGCTCGGTATTGAAAAAATTGCCGAAATGTCACGGCGCTTTGGCTTGGGAAGCAAAATCAATATCGGACTTGAAAACGAAAAACCCGGCCTTATTCCCGATAAGGCATGGAAACTAAAACGTTTTGGCGAACCTTGGCAACAAGGAGAAAATTTGATTTCAGGTATCGGACAGGGGTATATTTTAACCACCCCAATCCAGTTGGCAACCATGACGGCGCGTTTGGTAAACGGCGGTTATGAAGTTCAGCCGAGTTTTATCAAACTCAGTGATAAAGAAAAAAATAAAATCAAAAAAATTAATGTTTCTTCCGCGAATTTGGAGCTCATTAAAGAGGGAATGTATAATGTCGTTAACAAACAAGGCGGCACGGCTTGGTGGTCGCGCTTTGATTTTAACGGCCAAAAAATGGGCGGCAAAACCGGAACCACGCAGGTCAGACGTATTTCCATGAAAGAAAGACAAACAGGAATTATTGCGCAAGAAGATTTACCTTGGAAGTATCGCAATCATGCTTTGTTTGTCGGCTATGCCCCGCAATATAATCCTAAATATGCGGTTGTGGTCTTGGTTGAACATGGACGCGGCGGTTCTACGACGGCAGCACCTATCGGCAGTAAATTGTTGCTGGAGGCATTGAAACTTGATGCTGCTAAAGAACAGACAAATTAAAGTGAGGTTCTGATGTATAAATATTATGAAACTGGTTTCCATAATCAAAACCTTTCGCTTAAAGAAAAGCTCTTTAATATAAGTTTTTCTTATGTTTTGTTTATTGTTATTTTGGCCGGAATCGGCGTGGTGATGCTTTATTCGGCGGCAAACGGCAGTTGGAGCCCTTGGGCATTGAATCAAGGTATTCGTTTTATGATGGGGCTCGGTGTTATGTTGGTCTTGGCCATGATAGATATTCGCCTGATTATGCGCTATTCTTATGTCTTTTACTTTTTTACCTTGTTGTTGTTGCTGTATGTTGAAATAAAAGGTTCTATCGGCATGGGGGCGCAAAGGTGGATTAATTTGGGTTTTTTTAAGCTGCAGCCTTCAGAGTTAATGAAAATTGCTTTGGTCTTGGTTTTGGCACGCTATTTCCATGGGTCTAATTTGCAAACAATTGAAAGTGTCAAAGGGCTTATTACACCCTTGCTTTTGACATTATTTCCGGCCTTTTTGGTTTTGACACAGCCGGATTTGGGAACGGCGTTGATGCTGATTTTTAGTGCAGGTGTTATCTTTTTTGCCGTCGGCGTGCAGATGTGGAAATTCGGGATTGTATTGCTTGGGGCTATCATTACGGCGCCGATTGCGTGGAACCTTTTGCATGAATATCAACAAGACCGCGTTTTGACCTTCTTAAACCCCGAAAGAGACCCGCTCGGGGCCGGTTATCATATTATTCAGTCAAAAATTGCTTTAGGTTCGGGCGGTGTGTTTGGTAAAGGATTTTTGAAAGGAACGCAAAGCCACCTTAATTTTCTGCCGGAAAAACATACGGACTTTATCTTTACCATGTTGTCTGAAGAGTTTGGCATGGTCGGTGCTGTTTGTGTGGTTATTCTTTGCATGCTTATCATTGCCTATAGCTATTCATTTGCTTATAAGTCCAGCAGTTATTTCGGAAAGTTGGCGGCTATCGGTTTGGCCACAAACTTTTTCCTCTATGTTTTTATTAACATGGCCATGGTTTTAGGCCTTATTCCCGTTGTCGGCGTGCCTTTGCCGCTTATTTCCTATGGCGGAACGGTTATTATTTCTGTTATGGCGTCTTTCGGCATTATTTTATCGGTTTATATACATAGGAATATTACGGTCGGAAAATCCGATTGAGTTTGTTATAAATCCCGCTCTATGGTCATCTAATACAGAAGTAAGGGAAAAATTTTTAGTCACGTACTACTGTGTACGCTCAAAAAATTTTTCCCTTGCTTCTTATTATATGCCTCATATATCGGGATTTATTTTTGAGCTCTATGGG
>CALXWF010000055.1 GCA_944392285.1 uncultured Alphaproteobacteria bacterium
CCAAGCCACAATTGAGCCAGCACCTGAACCACGGCCCGGACCGACCGGAACGCCGTGTGTTTTTGACCACTGGATAAAGTCCGACACGATTAAGAAATAGCCGGGGAAGCCCATCTTCTTGATAACGCTTAACTCATATTCCAAACGCTCGTGGTATCTTTTATCAATATCGGCTTTTTCTTCGGCCGTCATACCCTCAAAATAGACATGGTCTTCCAAGCGTTTTTGCAAGCCTTTGGTTGCTTGCTCCACAATATATTCATCTTGCGTTTTGCCGTCAGGACACTCAAATTTCGGCAACAAAGGAGATACGAAATGCGAGTAATAA
Source organism: uncultured Alphaproteobacteria bacterium (assembly GCA_944392285.1). Classification (GTDB taxonomy): domain Bacteria; phylum Pseudomonadota; class Alphaproteobacteria; order RF32; family CAG-239; genus CALXWF01. The sequence goes on from CALXWF010000055.1 coordinate 329, forward strand.
TTACAACGCTTGGCAATGTTTACCGTGTTTTGCAGAGCTTCGGGCAAGTCTGCAAACAAGGCCACCATCTCTTCTTCACTGCGCAGACGGTTGTTAGGAGAAAACTTTTTGCGGTTATCATTGGCAATATATTCTCCGGCAGCAATACAAACCAAAGCGTCATGCGCTTCATACATATCCGCATCAAAGAAAAAAGCCTCGTTGGTGGCCACCAAAGGAATGTTCTCCGCATAGGCCATGCGAATAAAACTCTCTTCCGTCTTTTGCTCGGCAGGGGTGCCGATACGCGAAACTTCCATATACAGCCTATTGCCGAAAGCTGCTTTTAGTCGGCGCAACATCTCCTCTGCTTCGAGGGTGCGGTTCTCCAATATCAGGCGACCTATCGGCCCTTCAGGACCGCCGGTCAGCATAATCAACCCTTCATTTAACTCTTCAAGATCATTTAGTTTGAGCTGGGCTCTTTCGGCATAGCCCGGGTTAATAAGGTAGGAGCGGCGCATCAGCTTCATGATATTGGCGTAGCCTTGAGAATTTTGCACCAAAAGCACGATTTTATCCGGCTCTATTACCCGCCCTTTGCTCTTTAAGACATCATCCGCATCGGCATTGCGCAAAAAAAACTGACAACCGAGAATCGGCTTAATACCGGCATCCGGCGCCATGTGCGAAAAAGCCTTGGCCCCAAACATATTGGCCGTGTCGGTAACGGCAATGGCCGGAAAACCCATTTTTTGAACGGTAGACACCAAAGCAGGCATTTTCATTGCCCCTTCAGACAATGAGTAGGCACTGTGTACGCGCAGATGAATAAAACGAGGTTCCGACATATTATTTTCCGTTAAAAACTGCCGTGATTATACGCAGTTTCATCTTCCCTTACAACCAAAAAATCAAAGATGTTAGACCGCTTGCAAAAAAATCCCCGACAGCGTATCGGGGATTAAATTTTAATCAAGTTCGGCCAGACGCTGTGCCTGATCTTCAGCCACCAAAGCGTCAATAATCTCGCCCAAAGCCTCACCGTTTACAACTTCGTCTAGCTTATAAAGCGTCAGATTAATGCGGTGATCCGTTACGCGCCCTTGCGGGTAGTTATAGGTTCTGATACGTTCCGAACGATCGCCGCTACCGACCTGGAGTTTTCTCTTCTCGGCATATTGGGTGTCTTGCGCGGTTTTTTGCGCATCATATAATTTGGCGCGCAATTTACGCATGGCGTTGTCACGGTTCTTAAATTGAGAACGCTCCTCTTGAGATTCTACAACAATACCGCTCGGTACGTGAACAATGCGCACCGCAGAGTTGGTCTTATTAACCTTTTGGCCGCCGGCACCTGAAGAACGGAAAGCCTCAAAGCGTAAATCTGCCGGATTTATCTCGATGTCAACATCTTCAACTTCAGGCAAAACCGCAACCGTTGCCGCAGAAGTGTGAACACGTCCCTGAGATTCCGTTATCGGCACACGTTGAACGCGATGCGCTCCGGATTCAAACTTCAGCTTGGAGAAAACATCTTTTCCGCTGATAATGGCTGAGGCTTCTTTGTAGCCGCCCAAGCCGTTTTCATTGGCATCTACGACCTCAAACGTCCAACCTTGAAGCGCCGCATAACGCTGATACATTTCAAATAAAACCGCCGCAAAAAGCGCCGCCTCATCTCCGCCGGTGCCGGCTCTGACCTCAAGAATCGCATTTTTTTCATCTTCGGCATCTTTGGGAAGCAAGGCAATTTTTATCTCTTTTTCAAGCTCGGGCAGTTTGTCCTTGGCTTCATAATATTCAGCCTCGGCCATTTCACGCATTTCTTTGTCAAGCGTGGCATCATCCATCATCACCTTGGCATCAGCCATATCCTGTGAGGTCTTTTTATAACGGTTAACCGCCTCGACCACAGGCTCTAAGGCTGCAAATTCTTTGTTTAGCTTAATCAGCTCATCAGAACTTAAGTTCGGGTTTAACAGCAAAGCTCCCAATTCTTCATGACGACTGACAACATTGGCTAATTTTTCGGCAAAATTCATTTTATTTATCCTTAATTTCTTCTTTTGCTTTGTTTAATAACGTTTATTTTGCTTAAATACAACAAAAAAATAGCAGAGAAATCTGCTATTTTTTTGTATAAATCACCCTTTAGGCTAATGATTAGCTTTAGAAATCAGCGAATCTACAGAAATATTTTTCTTAACCGTTCCGGGGGCGCCAACGGCTTCTTGCTTAACTCCGGCGACATAAACATCAAAACCGCCGGCATTTCCGGTTGAAAGTTTAAGGTCTTTATCTTGCGGAACGGCATATTCTTCTCCGGCTTTTAAGACCTTACTGATGTAAACGATTTCATCATTTTTAACCTCAACCCAAGTATCGGTATTAAACTTTAAGACCAAAGATGATTTGCCTTTAGCTTCCGGTTTGGCTTTGGCTTCAGGTTTGGTTTCAGACTTGGCTTTAGCTTCAGAAGCCGGCTCCTTTTTTTCTTCTTTTTGAATTTTATCTTCAGAAAAACTCTCTTCGGTTACGGTAACTTGCGGCGTGTCGGAGGTTTGCGGCGCGGCCGTGGTATCAATAACCTTCAGGGGTTCTGCCTCTTGGGGGGCAGCCGAAGCGTTTTCATCTACCTGAGCAAAATCTTCCACAACTAAAGGAAAATCTTCTTCCTGAGAAACTTCTTGCATGGGTTCTGCGGTTTTTTCAGGCATCGGCGCCGGTTGGTAGTTGTTATAAAAATACCATCCGCCATAAACCGCAGCTATTGCCAACAAACTTATCAATAAATATTTGGGGCTCGGAACCGTCGCCTCAACTTGCGGCTCTGGCACATATATCGGCTGATTGCGGCCGGCAAAAGTGTCATTTTCTACCTTGAAACGAGATACAAGCTCTTCCCCGTCAAGCCCAAGATATTCGGCATAGGAGCGAATAAAGCCCGGACCATAGGGATATTCGGGGATATTGGCATAATCACTTGCCTCTATTGCCTCAAGATAAACTTTACGAATGCAAAGTTTTTGAGCAATGTCGCTTACCTTTTTGCCTTCTTTCAAGCGCGCAGATTTTAACTGGGCACCGACTTTGGCTTCCGGAATTTTTTTCTCAACCTTGACTTCTTCGGCGGTTTCTTGCGAAACTTTTTCCTCACTTAAGAGCTCCTCAGAAGATTTTTGGCTTTCTTTTTTCACGATTTATATCCTTTTTTTCAAGTTCATTGACAGAGTTTTTGTATTTAAGCACCTTTTTTAATAGATTTCAATACCATGATCATAAGCATAAGCAATTAATTGCGGACGCAATGTCCTTTTGGAGGAATGCAGTAAAGTGTTCACATAGTCTGAAACCTCTTCTACACTCATGCTCCTGACCATGCTTTTGACACGACCGAATGATGAGCCGGACATGGATAAATTGCGATACCCAAGCCCGATTAAGGCCATGGCCTCTATCGGGTTGCCGCCCATTTCACCACAGACCGAGCAATAAACGCCATATTGATCGGCCTTGCTTACTATCTCTTTCATCATGGTTAAAAACGGCGATGATAAAACATCATATCTTTCGGTCAGCTTGGGATTGCCGCGGTCACAGGCAAAAGTAAACTGCGCCAAATCATTGGTGCCGACCGATATAAAATCAGCATGAGGCAAAATGTTGTCCAGTTGAAAAACCACCGCCGGAACCTCTATCATCAGGCCGACATTAACTTTTCTGGGCACGGCACCGCCGCGGCGTTTTTCTTTTTCAACCTCAAGCATCAGAGTTTCTTTGGCTTCTTCAAATTCAGCCAAGTTTGTAATCATGGGAAACATGACATTGAGTTCTTTATCGGCAGAAGCACGCAAAAATGCCCGCATTTGTTTGCGCAGAATCGCCCGACGGTCTAAGGTAATGCGAATCGACCGCCAACCGATAGCCGGATTTTCCTCTCCGCCAAAGCTCCAATAAGGCAATAATTTGTCCGAGCCGACATCTAAGCTGCGGAATATGACTTTGCGGTCACCGGCACGGTCCATCAGCTCTTTGTAATAGGAAAGCTGACGCTCAACATCAGGCATAACATCCGAGGTCATGAAAGGTATCTCGGTACGATAAAGCCCGATACCGTCACAATTGGTGGATTTGATATAATCCAAATCAAAAGACAAACCAACGTTAATTGAAAGGTTAATTCGCACGCCGTCTTTGGTCTTGGAAGGAAGATCTTTAAGCTCTTCGAGTTTGCGTTTTAACTCTTCTTGAGCGGCGATTTTGGCCTTAAACTTATCTTTAACGGCCAGTGTCGGGTTGATGTAGACATAACCTTCCGTCCCGTCCACGCCTAATAATTCGCCGGTTTTGATTTCGTCAAAAATGCCGCGAATCTTGGCAACAACCGGAATATTTAGAGCCTTTGCCACAATTGCAACATGCATGGTCGGCGTGCCGTCTTCAATAATAAGACCGCGAATCTTGGTATAGTCATAGTCCATTAAATCTGCCGGACCCATGGTTTGTGCCACGACCACAATATCGTCGCTGTCTACCCCTTTGACAGAGGCAATGTCCCCGCTTAAATAAGATTGCAGACGGTCGGCAACATCGCGCAAATCATGCAGACGCTCTTTCAAATAAGTGTCGTTTGTGCCGGAAAGACGGTTCCACATATCTTCATAAGCACGCTCTACCGCCGCCTCTGCGGTTAAGCCGCTTTGAATATTGTCGGCAATTTTTTTATACCAGCCTTTGTCTTTGGCAAACATTCGGTAGGCATCCAGAATGTCAACATGCTCGCCGATGCCGATTTTGGTTGAGGTGAATTTTTCATCCAAATCGGCATTCATCTGACTATGGGCTTTTTCTAGCTTTTGCAGCTCTTTTTCTTTGTCTTCGGCAAAGATTTTGCTTACTGCCTGACGACGCCGATGAATGACGGCGTTGCCCAAACCATAACCCTTGCTCAGGCTGATACCTTTGTGTTTTTCTTTGGTAGAAATTCCGCGCTCTTTTATCAGGGTCTTTTTATATTCACTCATCTCTTCTGAGGAAACTAAGCCGGTTAGTACCATGGCAACGGTTTCCAAAAAATCCATTTCGGCACGCGTATATTCATGTTTTTGCAGGCTTTGGACTGCCAAAACGCCGATGGCGCGATTGCCTCTGATTAACGGAACCGCCGCAAAAGATTTAAAATTTTCTTCGCCAAGCTCAGGTTTGTAGGAAAATTTCGGATGCTTCCAGGCATCTGCCGCCGCCAAAGAGCGGCTGTTTTTGGCAACCTCGCCGACCAAGCCTTCGCCAAAGCGCAAAGAAACTTTGTGAACAGCTTCAGCCTTAAAACCGTATGAAGCAAAAAGCTCCAGATAAGTGTCATCAACGGCAATATAACAAGCCGCGGCGTCTGCATGCATGCCGGCGGCAATTAAGGCCACAATCTTGTCAAGTTTTTGGGCGAGGGGTTCCTCCCCTTCGGTAAGGGTACGCAATTGGCGCAAAATGTCCATCGCCTGATTCATTGCCGGTGATTTCATAATTTTTCCATATTATAAAAATTTCATATTGCGCTTTTATTTATATTGCCTATATTCTTTTTCATCAAGTCTAATCTTTATTTTGAAAGCAGAAAAATATGGCTAATAATTATAAAAAAGGCGATAAAGACACCCGCCCTTGGGGAACTTGGGAGGTTTTAGACGCCGGCGAAGGTTTTTGCGTTAAAAGAATCTGCGTGACACCGGGCAATATTTTATCTTTACAATCTCATGATTTTCGTAACGAACATTGGATTATTGTGAAAGGTGAAGCCTTGGTTACGCTTAATGATGACAAAATCAGCAAAAAAGCCGGAGAAAATGTTTTTATTCCGGTTAAGGCCAAACACCGTATCCAAAACAACACCTCTCAAGATATGGAATTTATTGAGGTGCAGACCGGCGAAGTCTTGGATGAAAATGATATTATCCGCTACGAAGATTCTTACGGTCGCGTAAAATAAAAAAACTTAAAAGGCCTGAAATTCAGGCCTTTTT
>CALXWF010000056.1 GCA_944392285.1 uncultured Alphaproteobacteria bacterium
GGCTTTTAACTTCCACACTGCCTTTATAAAAAGCTCCCTCGGGCTGCATCTGCACTTCACCGCCGAAAACCGCGTTTATTTTTCCGAGCTTGGCGGCAGTTTTTGTTGCAAAATAAGTCAAGTCTCCCGAGGCTATTCCCTCTGCCTCAAAGGCTTTTAACTTCTGAAAATCAACACGCGGCGCCGACAAGCCAAGCTTGTTAACCAAAGCACCGGCATCTGCCGTAACAAGATTATATTTCAAGTTTGCAAATTTCGGGGTCTCACCAAAGCCAGAAATTTCGCCGTCAAGCCGTAGATTTGCTCCCATTAGGGTTCCGATACTCAAATCATTAATCTGCAGCCTCCCGTTACTTAACCTTCCTTCCAAATAAGTTGTTTCAAAGGGCATATTTTCATAAATGCCGAGGTTAAGATCCAGCATCATTTCCATATCCAAATTTTTAAGCCAGCCGAGTTTGGAAAAACGATAAGCCATGCGCTCGGCAAAGTTTTTATTAGCAACTTCTTCTGGCAAAGGTTTTACATAATTGTCAAAATTAATGCTGTCGGCTCGCGCTAAAAGCAACATACTTAAGCGCTCACCGTTAATCAAACCGATATCGCCGCGAAAGGTTGTTTTATCAAGCGTAATTTCAATCGGAGAAATCTGCACTTTTTGCATATTGCCGTCACATTTAATACTGCCTCTGGCTTTACGATACACCCCCTGTACCGGAGCCTCAAGGGTATAACCGAGCCAAGCTGCCGCATCTGCAAAATTATCCGTTGTAAAAGTCGTATTAAAACCATAATGCAACAAAGCATCTTTTTCAAAAACAGACCCCGAAAGAGAAATATCCGTTTCACCGGGAAGACGCGCGGTAAAATTATTGACGACAATAACATTATCAACGATATCAAGACTTAAAGCCAAATCACGCATATCCTGGTTATGATAAGAGGCTTTAACGGCCTTAATATCTGCCGCCAAATCAAACCCCCACTCGGGCTGATATTTTACCTCTGAACGGTTATATTTATCAAATTGTCCCTGCAACCAATAAAGCAGCGGGGCAACATCAAAATCCGTCATGGCAAAAGCCAATTCCACTTTTGGGTGCCAAACTTTTTGCACATCAAGATTCGGGTTCTCGGGCGGCAAAGGCAACAAGACATTACCGGCACCGGCGCTCGTGCCGTATTTTATCACCAAATTATTCAACTCAACCTTACTTTTATTGGTCTTAACCTCCATTGACACCGCCAACGGATAATCATAATTTTTATCAAACTTAAATTGTTTGAAAGTTGCCTCGCTAAAGTTTTGAAGTTTTTTAGAATCAAAAATCAAATTACCGCTAAGCGCCATATTTTGATATAAAAACGACCCGTCAAAACGCAAAAAAGTTTCCGAAGCCGGATGATTGAGCACCATATTCAAACTTGTCGGCATCCGGTCCGATATTTTGCCGACCGATATGGCAAAACCTTCCGGATTATTATCTTTAACATAGCTCCCTTCGATATGATAAGGGCCGAGCACACTCTGAGCAATTACCTCGGCATTCAGATTATCCAAGCGCACCTTGGTTTCATATTTCGGATAAACAAAATCAAGCGAGGCACTCTCAATGGTCACACTGTCAAGCTGGACATCGGATTCTTGCATATTTTTTTGCGATTCCGCCAAAGGCGAATACCAGTTAAGCCCGCCATCTTCACTAACCTCGACATAAATCTCGGGCTTAACCAAAGACATGTGTTTAACATCAAAATTTCCATGCAACAACGGCTGCAAGGACAATTTTGCCACCAAATTTTTAATCACCGCCAAAGGTCTGCCCGTTGTCTGCCCCGGATTATAAACTTTAACATTTTCGGCCGTCAGATAAGGGGCCGGCAACAAAGAGAAAGAAACTTTTCCGTCAAAAGCGATAATTTTTCCCGTCACTAAAGAGAACTGCTCGGCAATTTTGTCTTTATGCTGATTCCAGTCAATGGTGGTTATATAAACGAACAACCCCGCAAGAATAAGAACAATAACCGCCATTGCTGACAACAAAAATTTTTTCACAAGCATTCTCCTGCTTAAAAATTAAAAAATCGCTTTGCTAAATCGCATATCTGTTTTAATATAAGAGCATAAATTGGTTAATAAAACTTTTATTTAAGACTTATCAAACCTTAAGGAAAAAAGCAAGCATGAGCCAACTTGAAAAACTTTTTTCAGCCGCGACAGAAGCTAAAAAAAATGCCTATGCTCCCTACTCCAAATTTGCGGTAGGCTGTGCCGTTTTGGCTGATAATGACAAAATTTATACCGGCTGCAATGTTGAAAACATTTCTTACCCTTGCGGCACCTGTGCCGAAGCCGGCGCCATTGCCGCCATGAACCTTGACGGGCGCAGAAAGATTAAAGAAATTTTGATAACTGCCGACGGCCAAGACCTGATTGCTCCTTGCGGTGCTTGTCTGCAACGCATTGCCGAGTTTGCCGATTCTGCCACTCTCGTTCATTTGGCTGATACCCAAGCCGTCCGCAAAAGCATAAAACTAAGTGAGCTTTTGCCTTTTGCTTTTAAGGAAAGGAGCCTGCAATCATGATAAAAAACATTGCTGAAGAAATTCGCTCGCGTTTGGGCAAACACACACCCGAAATCGCCATCATTTTAGGCAGCGGGCTCGGACATCTGGCTGATGAAATTAAAGACCCCGTCATCATTCCTTATGCTGAAATTAAAGGCTTTCCGCAAAGCAGCGTTTCCGGACATATGGGGCGTCTGATAGCCGGAAAACTTGAAGACCAAGAAGTGCTTTGCATGCAGGGACGTTTCCATATTTATGAAGGCATATCCCCCTCAGAAATCAACAAAGTTATCACTGTCTTTAAGCTTTTGGGCATTAAAACGCTGATTGTAACCAATGCTGCCGGTTCTCTAAACTATGAGCTGACGCCGGGCAGCATCATGCTGATTAAAGACCACATTAATTTATCCGGCACCAACCCGCTGATTGGCCCCGATGATGAAACTTACGGCCCGCGTTTTCCCGACATGAGCAACGCCTATGACCTCACTCTTAGGCAAAAACTGTTAGAAACGGCCAAGCGTTTGGGTCAAAACATCTCTCAAGGCGTCTACCTGATGGTCAGCGGCCCGACTTTTGAAACCCCCGCAGAGATTAAAGCTTTTCGCACTTTGGGGGCAGATGCCGTGGGTATGTCAACCGTCCCTGAGGTAATTTGCGCGGTTCATGCCGGCATTAAGGTTTTGGGGCTTTCCGTCATTACCAACTACGGCACCGGCATGACCGACAAAGCACAAAGCCATCAAGAAACCCTTGCCCAGGGAGAACTTGCCGCCGCCAATCTGACACGACTGGTCAAAACCTTTTTGGGAGAATTGAACCATGAATGATGTTGAAGCCGCCAAAACCCTCATCTCTTGTCTGGATTTAACTTCATTAAACGACAAAGATACCGACCTCAAGATTGAAGAACTTTGCCGCAAAGCCGTCACCCCTTACGGCAAAGTCGCCGCCGTTTGCATTTATCCGAAGTTTATTCCGCTTGCCAAACGCTTATTAGAGGGCAAAGACATCAAAATCGCCACGGTGGTTAACTTTCCTTCCGGCAAAGGGAGCATTGAAAACACCCTGACAGAAATTCAAAATGCCTTAAAACTCGGCGCAGATGAAATTGACGCCGTTTTCCCCTATCGCAGATTTTTGTTAGGCGATGAAGAATATTGCCGAAACTATCTTAAATCATTAAGAGAAAACTGCGGCAAAAAACATAGCTTAAAAATCATTCTTGAAACCGGCGAACTTGAGAGCACATCAAAAATTGCCAGAGCTTCCGAACTTTGCCTGCAAGCAGATGTTGACTTTATCAAGACCTCAACCGGCAAGAGCAAAATCTCTGCCACGCCCGAAGCGGCAAACATCATTTTAGAAACCATCAACGCCGCCCACAAAAGCACGGGTTTCAAGGCCAGCGGCGGCATAAAGACCTTGGAAGAAGCCAAAAAATATTTAGTTTTGGCCAATGCCGTCATGGGGCCCAAAGCAACATCACCCAAGCGCTTGCGGATAGGTGCCTCCTCTCTGCTTGCAGATTTGATAAACACCATTGAAAGAGGGTATTAAAAAATGTTTCCTCAAGAAATCATACGCAAAAAACGTGACAAACAAAAACTTTCAAATGATGAAATCAAGTTTTTTATTGAAGGCCTGACCAAAGGTGAGATTGCCGATTCTCAAGCGGCGGCACTGACCATGGCCATTTTTTTAAACGGGCTGGATAAAGAAGAAATCGTGTCTTTAACCCAAAACATGCGCGATTCGGGAGATGTGATGCATTGGCAAGACTTAAACGGCCCCGTGGTAGACAAACATTCATCCGGCGGGGTCGGTGACAAGATAAGCCTGATGTTAGCCCCGATGATTGCGGCTTGCGGCGGCTATGTTCCCATGATTTCCGGCCGCGGCCTCGGCCACACCGGCGGCACGCTTGACAAATTTGACTCAATTCCGGGCTACAACACCCTACCGACCAATGACACTTTCAAAAAAGTAGTCAAAGACATCGGCTGTGCCATTATCGGCCAAACCGGCAACTTGGCACCGGCCGACAAAAAGATTTACGCCATCCGCGATGTCTGCGGCACGGTAGAATCCATTCCGCTGATTACGGCCTCGATTTTATCCAAAAAATTAGCTGCCGGACTTGATTATTTGATAATGGACTTAAAATGCGGCAACGGTGCCTTTATGTCGAGTTTGGAAGCCGGGCAAGCATTGGCGCGCTCAATTGTGAGCGTTGCCACCGATGCCGGTACCAAAACCCGCGCACTTATTACCGACATGAACCAGGTTTTGGGTCATAGTGCCGGTAATGCGGTTGAAGTCGCGGAAGCTGTTGACTACTTAAAGAACATACGCCGCGACAAACGCCTGCACGAAATTACCATGGCGCTTTGCACTCATTTGTTACTCATAAGCAAACTGGAAAACAGCGAACAAGCCGCAAGACAAAAACTGCAAAATGCCTTAGACAGCGGTGCCGCCTTAGAAAAATTTGCCGCCATGGTTACGGCGCTCGACGGTCCGGCAGATTTTTGCGACAATCCGGAAAAATATTTGCCCAAAGCGGCAATTATTCGGCCGGTTTTTGCCGAAAAACCAGGCTATGTCAAGAGCATGAAAACCCGCGACATCGGTTTAAGCATTGTCGGTTTGAAAGGCGGTCGCACACATCCGGATCAAAAACTTGATTATGCCACCGGCTTTAGTGATTTTTGCCAAATCGGCGACCTTGCGGACCAAGACCACCCCTTGGCTGTTATTCATGCACAAAACGAAGCCGACTTTGAACGCGCCGCGGCAGAAATTCGCTCTTATATAACCATCGGAGCAGACAAACCGGTATTAAACAAAACCATTATTGAAAAAATAGGATAAAGACATGACAAAACAAGGCCGTATCATTATTTTAATGATGGACTCCTTTGGC
>CALXWF010000057.1 GCA_944392285.1 uncultured Alphaproteobacteria bacterium
TTATCGTTTTTTATAAGAAATGATAATTGGTTAAAAAGACAAGAGCTATTGTTAATAGCTCTTGTCTTTTTCTATAATATACTACAATATGAATTATAGTCATTAACATTTAAAGTAAATACGTTTAATGCGTGTATATGGGGAACATTGATGATTGGCAAGGTTGAGAAGTGGATAGGGTATTTATTTTTAAGTTTGCTGTTTTTGGGGCTTGTCTGTTTTTTGTGGACTGTCATGATGGAAACCAACACAATGGGGTCAGCCTGTTCGTCTACTTTGTGGCAAAAGCGGGGGACGGTCGATAATCTGTATTTTCAATGGTTTTTGGAAGATGGATATCCTTGCCGTTATTCTGAAATGACTATTGACTTTTATGTGTTTTTTATACCATTTTATTATCTCTACAAATATCTGGAAAGCAAAATCTGGAGAAAAAGTACTTCGTTTCTCTGGGATATTGGAGAAGTTACGGCTTTATTGCTTATTCACTGGGTCGTTTTGCTGTCAGTTATTGATACTCACATTTTACCTTTGAGCGGAGAGGTAATTTATAATGCCTTTGCAGGCAGTTTGGTTGCGGTATTTCCGGTTTATGTTTTAGCGCTTCTGCGCCGGCTGGCAATTAAGCTGGGAGCCGACAGCTTTCTTAAAGGAGTAATGGCTTTTATTTTGGGAGTGATTGTTTTTATTATTTGTACTTTTACCGCCGGCTATTTCTTAATGAAATTATAATCAATGCGAAGATTACTTTTACGAAAGGAACGGATACTGAAAAGGCGGGTTATTTCCCGCCTTTTTACCGGTTTAATTTTAGCTTCGCTTCATTTCGTAGAGGGCAATCGCCGCAGCTGTTGAAACATTCAGGCTTTCAACCCGCGGGTCTATCGGCAGTTTGACCGTAATATCACAATTTTCTTCAATCAGACGGCGCATTCCTTTGCCTTCAGAGCCCATAATGACGGCGTTTTTGCCGCTTTTGTTCACTTTGTCAATGGTGTCTTTGGCATAACCGTCCATGCCGATGGTCCAAAAGCCGTTTTGTTTTAACTGCTCAAGCGCGCGTGAGAGGTTGGTGACGCGGCAGACGGGCAAAATGTCTATCGTACCGGCAGAGGCCTTGGCCATGGCGGCGGTTTCGCAAGGAGAATTTTTATCTTGTAAAATGAGCGCCAAAGCACCAAAAGCGGCACAAGAGCGAATGATGGCACCGATATTTTGCGGGTCGGTTACTTGGTCTAATACCAAAACCGTGCAGCTGTCTTTGGCGGCGGCCATTTCACAAATTTCCTCAAGAGAAAAATTCGGCAGCGGGGCACAATAGAGCGCAAAGCCCTGATGTACGGCGTCAGCCGGAAGAATTTTGGCAAATTCACTTCGCTCAACGACTTTGATTTTGGTGTCATCAATATGGTGGGTTTCACACCAGTTTTTCAGCTCGGCAAAGTTTTCGCGGCAAGTTAAGACACGGTTGATGCGGCGTTTGGGGTTGGCTAAGGCTGAAAAAACAGCGTGGCGGCCGTATAAAATCAGCTCGGCGCCGGAGGTTTGCGGCTTTTGAGGACGATGATTTTTATTCATGATTATTTATGCTTTCAATAAGGGGAATAAATTCTGGCAAACTGCGGATGACATAGTCAGCCGGCGGGCCTTTATAGGTGTTTTTTGCATCAACAATTACCGCCGGACAATTCCAAAAACGAGCCATGGCAACATCGGCGCTGCCGTCACCTAAAACCAACATTTCTGCCGCAGGGGGGTATTGGTCTTGAAACAGGGCAGCACAGGCGTCGGCATGGGGTTTGTCATGTTCGAGTTCTCCGGCGCCGATAATGCGGTCAAAATATTTGCTCCAGCCGAGCTTGTTGATTTCGGCATTTAGGTAGGGGCGGTTTTTGTTGGTTAAAATATGACAAGAAATATTATGTTCGCGGCAATAACGTAAGATATCTTCGGCGCCGGCAAAAGGGCTGAGCAAGCGCAGATGATTTTCTTGAATAAAGCGATAAAAAACTTCTTTGGCCTTAGTTGCAATATTATCTCCGAAAACATTTTGAAAAATGTTGCGGTTTGAATATTTGCCGGCGGCTTCTTTAACCTGTTCATAGGTCATGGGCGGCAGCCCGAGAGCGGTGAAAGTTGCATCATAAGCGCTTTTGAGCGTCGGTATCGTATCTGCAAGGGTGCCGTCCCAGTCAAAAACAATGTGTTTAACAGACAAGAGTTTCTCCTGTTTAGTTTAAAAAATGATATTGTTATACTAATCTGATTTAAGAGGGGAGGTCAATGACAATTTGTATTAAGGACGCAAAAAAAGATATACCGTGAAAGAAAGACGGTTGAAGGCTAAAATGTTTTTATAACTTTTTTTATCGCGCGTAGTTTGCGCTTTTTATGAGTAATAATTTTTTGTCACGATTGTTTATGTTTTCTACAATATTGGTAAATTCGGGCAGAGCACGAATGATATAGTCGGCTTGGGGGCCTTTGTAGGTGTTTTGGCTGTCTAAAATAACCGCCTGACAGCCCCAAACTCTTGCCATGACCACATCAGAGTCGCCGTCGCCCAAAACCAACATTTCTCTGGTTGGTGGCGGTTGTCCTTGGAACAAGGCCGCACAGGCATCGGGGTGGGGTTTGTCATGTTTGAGTTCTCCGGAACCGATAACGCGGTCAAAATATTGCTCCCAGCCGAGCAAGTTCATTTCATCATCAAGAAAAGGACGATTTTTTTTGGTTAAAATATGACATTTAATGTTGTGTTCGTTACAATAACGTAAAATATCTTCAGCGCCTTTTATGGGTTTAAGCAGGGCTAAATGGTGTGCTTTTATAAAACCATATAAAACTTTTTTGGCAGGTTCGGCAGCCTCATCTCCAAAAACTTTTTGAAAAAGAGTTTTGTCAGAGCGCTGTCCCGCGAGCTCGCGGATTTTTGCATAGCTAACCTCAGGCAGCTTCATAGACTTAAACGTATATTCGTAGGCCTTTTTTAAAACCGGAACGGTGTCTACCAAAGTACCGTCCCAATCAAAAACAACGTGTTTGATTGACACTTATGGCTCCTATTTTATCTTTAAGAAAAAATTAAGCGCAAAGTACTATGCTCCTCATAGTAATCTTATTTGAAAGGTTTGGTCAATGACAATTTTAAGTCGAGATGAAAAAAGACAAAATTTTATTTTCAAAAATTTGGGCGCAAATGTCCCGCAATGCCGCAAATTAGCTGCTGATGCGTCGTCTCGAACTTATTGGCGAATTTGCCTGCCGGAAGATAAAACTTTGATTTTGCTTGATGATGAAAGTGGACGAAATAAGTGTGATATGTTTGTAAAATTGTCTAATTTGCTCTGCGAATCGGGCGTGAGAGCGCCAAAAGTCGTAGCGGCAGATTTGCAAGATCATTTTTTGTTGCTTGAAGATTTCGGTGACGGCACATTTACCCGCCTCTTAAACACACAAAACGAAAAAGAATTATATTCTCTTGGAACCGAGGCTTTGGTAAAAATCAGCAAAATTAACAAATTTCCCACAGATATCGGACAGCTTGATGCCAAAAGAATCGTTTCCGATATTATGTTTTTGTTGAATGATTATTATCCGTTGGTCTTTTCAAAGCCGGCACCCACCGCGCTAAAAGAGAGGTTTGAACAAATTGTCAAACGCTTGCTGCCCATGGCTTTTTTGGTACCGAACGGTTTGGTGCTTTGGGATTATCATGTGGATAATTTGATGATGCTTGAAAACGGCGACTGCGGGGTTTTGGATTTTCAAGATGCTTTGGTCGGTCCTTTGAGTTATGATATCATGAGTCTGGTCGAAGATGCCAGACGCGAGGTTTCGCCTGAGGTCGCGGCTGAAATGAAAGAGAAATTTTATCGTAGCTTAACAGGTGTCAGCCAAGAAGATTTTGAGGCTTCTTTTAAGTTTATGTCCATGTTTCGGCATATGCGGGTGTTGGGACGTTTTGCTGATTTATATGTTAAGAGCGGCAAAGACCGCTATTTGGCTTTTATGCCCCATGTCTGGAAAATGTTGGAAAAAACGCTTGAATTTCCGCCTTTTTCAGAGATGAGAGCTTTTGTTGATGAGGTGTTTGCGCCAAAAATCCGCCCTCTGGTGCCAAAACGTGCGGTAAATCAGGCCTTTTTATTGGCGGCAGGTCGCGGCGTGCGCATGGCACATCTGACGGATAATTGCCCCAAGCCTTTGGTGAAAGTCGGCTCTAAGGCTTTGATAGATTATAATTTTGAAAAGTTGGCGCGCATTAATATTAAGCAAGTGACGGTTAATGTTTGTTATCTCGGGGAGCAGATTAAGGCACATTTGCAAAATCTTCAGGGTTTTAATTTGCAAATCAGTGAAGAAACAGAAGCCCTCGAAACCGGCGGCGGAATCAAAAAAGCCTTGCCCATGCTTAAAAATGAGCCGATTTTGGTTTTAAACAGCGATACCTTTTGGCTGGAAAAAGAAGGTGTTTCAAGTCTTGAAAAATTGGTCGCGGCTTGGGACGAGGAAAAATTTGATATCGTTTTGTTGTTGCAGCCGCTTGATAAAATTGTCGGCGATGCGGGAATCGGTAATTATAAAATCGTTAACGGACATCCGCAAAGAAATGTTGCGGCAAAAACAGAGGGATTTCCTTATTTGTTTACGGGGGCTTCCATTGTCCATCCAAAAGTTTTTGCCGATGCCCCGGACGGAAAATTCAGTCTGAGAGATTTATTTGATAAGGCAGAGGCTCAAGGACGCCTCGGTTATACAACGGGAGAGGGCGTGCTTTTTCATGTCGGAACACCTAAAGCTCTTGATTTGGCAGAAAAATATTTACAGGCAAGTGAATAAATCCTAAGAATGTGAAAAAAACTGTTGACAAAGAGCGCAAAATAAGATTATTTGCAGGATAGTGATTGTAAAAAGGATGATAAATCCTCATTCCTTGTTTTAGATATAACGGAGGGGTGGCAGAGCGGTCAAATGCAACGGACTGTAAATCCGTCGACTTCGGTCTACGAAAGTTCAAATCTTTCCCCCTCCACCATTTTTAACAAGGAACTCTCGTGAAGAGGTTGATTAAGCGGGTGTAGCTCAATGGTAGAGCAGAAGCCTTCCAAGCTTATGACGGGGGTTCGATTCCCCTCACCCGCTCCAAATTTTCCCCTTCTAAAATATCGGTCTTAACAACAAACTTAGGATTTTTTGACAATGGCAAAAGAGAAATTTGAGCGTACGAAGCCGCACTGCAACATCGGAACGATTGGTCACGTAGACCACGGTAAAACGACGTTGACGGCAGCGATAACGAAGGTATTGGCGGAAGAGGGCGGAGCGTCCTTTACGGCCTATGACCAAATTGATAAAGCCCCTGAAGAGAAAGCACGTGGTATTACCATTTCTACCTCACACGTAGAATATGAGAC
>CALXWF010000058.1 GCA_944392285.1 uncultured Alphaproteobacteria bacterium
AACGCAAGTGGTATTACCTGTTCCGAACTACGTTCGCCCTGCCCAAAGGCTTCGCAAGCCTAACGGCTGGGCAGGTATGTCTACATCTACCTGCTTACGCAGGTAGTGTTACGTTCGAATCATAAACCGGCCGCAAGGTCGGTTTATTTTTTAATGGTAAAGATTGTTTTTCTGGGCTGTGCCATCAACAACCTCTGGATATAGCGCCCCTGATAAAGGTTAATCCCCAAAGAATTGCCTACTTCAACCGCTTGCGGGTCATCAACACGACACAAAATCATTTTGGCACGTTCGGCTTTATTGACATAATCCATAAAATGTTTGTCTTCTTTAATCACATCCATAAAAGTCGGATGCCAAATGATTTTAATCAAATCAGAGCCCAAATTCTCACGATTAATATATTTCAGCTTATCAACCGTAATACCGTCAATACAAATTTTATAGCCGCGATATTGCGCAAAAGTCTTGGCTAAAATATAGGCCTTAATATCGCTGAAAATATCAACAAGCTGCAGCTCCAAAACAATACTTGAGCGCATGGAATCATTAATATTTCCGTCAAATTCCAAAAACTCGTCCGACAAAATAGTCGACACATTAAGATTGATGCTGAAGTTATTGGTCAAAGACCCGTCATCATGACGACTGATACTAACCAAAACTCTCTTATCCAAGGTTTCGGTCAAATGCATAAACAACCACGGATTAGCCGTCAAATCGACATCCGGCAGCAACATATCGCGCATATCGGCAATAGACACATACACCTCGTCAAACAACATCTGCGGCGGTGACTTGCCGATAACCGCACAAACAGATTGTCTGCGAATAAGGCTTGAAAAATCTGTCTGAGCCAAAACTTTCTGCACTTTTGCCAACATGGAAGGCGTCAGCTCACGACGCAGCTTTCTTTGCGCGGTCAAAAAAGACGGTGCCGTCTTAAGAGAAGCCGAACCTTTGTCTTGCGAACTCTTTGTTGTTCCGCCGAGCGCAATACTGTCAACCGTTGACTTAATCAACTCCTTAAATTCCGTTGCACCGTTATCTAAAGAAAAAAACTTTGCAAACCCGACTTGCTGCAAATCATCGGCGTCTCTGATAAGCGGATCGCCATGAAACAAAAAGCGAATTTTAACCAAACAAGCCAAAATTTCTTCATGCGCGCGCTTATTAAAAATAATGACCATGTCATCATTCGGCATTCCAAAAAGCTCGCCGCCGCTTTTTTTGGTAACATTCTCAAAAGTCTCAATCAGGCTTTGCCTTTGCATAGAGCGCATACTTTGGTTTTGCAGCTTATGAATAAACAAATATAAGGCTTGAAAGTTATCAATATCTTTCTCATTTTTTTTGAGATAATCCAAAATCAAAGTATCTTTTTTAACGACCGCTTTGTCTGATGCGTTTTTATTAAATAAAATCATGGCCCCTCACATCAGTTCTTCCAAAACATCTTTCTGCGTACATCCGTCACGCAAAATCCCCGACAAACGGCGACGACGTTTCAAACATTCTATCGGTTTGCAATTTAAGGCATCCGGACATTTGCTGCGGATTAAAGCCGCTTCCAAATTATCGATATACGGTCCCTGAAAAGCCGTAATACCATAACCCACGCCCCATTTTAAAGCCTTTTCGGAATCACACTTGGCCAAAACCACGTTTTCTTTCCCGACAGTTTCAATGGCTGCCTTCAAATCGGCATTTTGAGCATCAAATTCAAGCAAAGGCTCCCAAAAAATCTTAATCATATCCGGGTCCAAACGAGAAACGTTTAACATTTTCAGGGTAAGCGGGTTAAGCCCGTCAATCAACAACTTATGACCGCCGCGCCGCAAAATCTCTTTTGCTTCAAAATAGAGGGCCAAATTATTAAAGGCGTCCATAAGCTGCACTTCAACGATTATCTGTTGTCCGGGGCGCAAAAAGCCTTTGGCAAAGCTGACAAACTCGCGTGAAAACACTGAAGACAAATTCAAATTCAGGCTGATTTGCTCGGGCCATTTTTGCAGCTCTGCAGTCTTAAAGGCCGACATAGTCTTTTTATCAAGAGTTTGTGTCAAATATAAAAACAACCACCGATTCGCGACCAAATCCAAATTTTCGCCGAACTGAGCGGTCAAATCTTTTACCGCCACGAAAAATTCCTGAAACAAAACCTTAAAACGACCGGCGCCCAAAATTTTTAACACGCTCTGTCTTTTAACCAAATCGGCAATATCAATGGCGTCTAAATCGGCAATAATATTTTCAATCTCACCGGCCCCGACCGGACGTTTATAACTTGCTTCATCGGCAAGAACCATAGCCTCTTGGTTTTGCATCAAATTTTCGACATAATCATAAAAAGCGGCAAAACTGTTCGGAAAGTCATAAATCGTCACAAATTCACTGCCGTCTCCCGAATGCACGACCGGATCGGAAGACAAACCATACTTAAGTTTGTCAACGGCCTCGTCAACAATCTCATGTGTAATATTTTTTCCCAAAATGGCAAAATCGCCGTTAGACAGCACATAAAGCGTGCCTTTGGTCGTGCCGACCACGCTGTCAAAAAGTTTGGCAAAAACCTTAACAAAACTCGGATGCCGATTCTTAGGCTTTAGCTTTGAAACATTCACATACAAAACTGAATAGCCAAACGGATTTCTTGCAATCCTGTCTAGGGCGTCAAGCAAATATTTTTCTGCACTTCCGTTAACCGATTTGGCCATTTTCCAAGTTATAATCCCTTATTATGTTTCTGCTTCATAATAGCTCACCGAAAGATAATATCAAGTTTATTGACGAGTTCCTAACACCTTAGCGATTTTTTCCACAATCTCCAAAGTTTTATACGGCTTGCTGACAAACTCGACCCCCGCATCTTCAAGCATGATTTTTTCAATATTATTATCTTTGCTGTAACCGCTCATAAAAATAACTTTAACTTTCGGGTTAAGTTTTTTAAGCGCCCGATATACTTCAACACCGCTCATGCCCGGCATCAAGACATCTAACATAACCACGTCAAAATTACCGTTTTTATAGGCTTCGACGGCTTTTGTACTATCATTGACGGCCACAGCCTCTGACCCGCCTGATTTCAAAATTTCACACATCAGCTCGAGCAAAATCTTTTCATCATCGACCACCAAAACTTTGGCCTTGACATTGCTCGGGTGTTTTGGAGTCTGACGTGTTACTTTTTGCGCATTTGTCACCGGCAAATAAATGCGAAACTCCGTATTACCCGGGGCGGATTTTAATTTCAACGTGCCTTTATGTTCTTGCAAAATACCATAAACGGCGGCCAACCCCATACCCGTTCCCTTGCCGACATCCTTGGTCGTAAAAAACGGCTCAAAAATTTTATTACGAATATTTCTCGGAATTCCCATACCGTTGTCGCTGATTTTAAGCTCGATATAATCCCCTTCGCGCACCTTAATTAAACAATGGCTGATATCATCAGACGACAGATAAGTATTTTTGGTTGCCACTTTAATTTCACCGCCTTCGGGCATGGCATCTTTGGCGTTAAACCCCAAATTCAAAATCAAATTTTGCAACAAATCATTATTGCCGCAAACATAATATCTTGAGGCCTTCAAATTTTGTTTAATAACAATCTTTTTGCCGACGCCGAGCTCCAACAGATAAAGCGATTCGCGAATACAATCATGAAAATTAATATTCTGGCTGCTTCGCTCTTTTTTTCTGGAAAACACCAAGAGCTGCGAAGTCAAACGTGAGGCGCGCTCACAGGCCGAAATAATCATATCGGTATATTTGCGCAAGCCGTCTTCTTTGGGCAAATTCATTTCCAACAACTCGGCCGCGCCGTGAATTCCGGCCAACATATTATTAAAGTCATGCGCCACACCGCCGGCCAAACGTCCGATAGATTCCATTTTTTGTGACTGACTTTTTTGTTCGGCAATGCGTTGCTGGCGTCTGTTGCGATAAATAACCACCAACAAAAGCAACGCAAAAACGCCAAAAGAAACATATAAATAACTCAAATATCTCTGAACGATTTGCTCGCCGCCTTCATAATCAAAATAGCTCCATTGCCGTCTGATATCTGCATGCACGGCCGGATCCAACTTTAACAAAATTTTATCGACAATGTTCAAAAACGGCTTATTTTCCGGCAAGGCGGCCATACCCACGCCATAAGCCGACCCGATAACCGGCGCCACATAGCGCAAATTATCAAGTTGCAAATTTTCTACCGCATATTTGGCATATAAAATATCACTGACGACAAAATCTGCTTCACCGTCATCTGCAGCCTTCAAAGCTTCAAGCGCCGTATCATAAAAAACAAAATTATGCTCTTGCGTGTTTAACAAATTAAAATATTTTTTCAAGCGACTGCTGACCGCCACTTTTTGCCGAACAATATCATCCAAATTATTCACAAACACCGTGTTTTTATTGCTGAAGATTCCCAAAGACGATGCCACATAAGGCATGGAAAAAGCCGTCTTTGAAATTGTATATTCATTGCGCACGGCCATCGGCAAAAAGTCAATTTCACCTTCTTTAAGTTTATACAGAGCCTCTTCCATATTTTCAACCGGTACGATTTCAAACTCAAGCCCCGTATTTTCTTTAATAATATCCAAATAACTTGAGGCGATTCCCTCATAATCGCCGTCACGCATAAACTCATAAGGCGGCGAATTAAGCAAAACACCGGCGCGCAACCGACTGTGAGAATCAAGCCAATTTTTTTCTTTAGGTGTCAAATCAAGATTGAAAATATAACTATCAAAAGCCGTATCGGCCTTTGCAACAAAAGGAGTTAACACAAGCCACCCCAACATCAACAACAAAATCTTTCGCACCTGATTTCTCCCTGCAACGGTTTTGAGAAAAATATTTTAATATGTCTTAAGCAGAAAAACAAGCCCGCATCACACAAATCTGAACAGATATATTCTATATACAAAACCAAAAAACGAATTGCCTTTTCAATTGGGCGAATGTATAATTTTCTTGCTTGTAAATAGATTAAGGATTAGTGCAACATGACCTCGACAATCAAAGTTTGCATGGGCAGTTCCTGTTTTGCCCGCGGCAACATCCAAAACCTGCAGCTCATTCAAAATTACTTAAAAGAAAACAATCTTGAAGCCGAGGTAGAGCTTGTGGGTTTGCGTTGTTGTGACAAATGTTCCCAAGGCCCCAACATTACCATTGATGATGTTGAATATAACAATATCGATAAGGGCACACTTCTAGACATTTTGGAAAAGCACTTCAAACCCGCAAAGAAAGAATAAACCATGTCCAACCGAGAATATCCGCTTTATACGATAAAAAACAACTGCATGGACTGTTACAAATGTGTCCGTCACTGTCCGGTCAAAGCCATTAAGATTGAAGACAACTCGGCTATGATTGTGCCTGATTTATGCATTGCCTGCGGTACTTGTTATAAAGTATGTCCGGCTAAAGCCAAACAAACCCGCAATGACCTGCCGCGCGCCAAACATTTGCTGCAATCCGGCAAAGATGTTTATATTTCTCTTGCGCCTTCCTGGATTACGGAGTTTGAAGGCCTTGAAGAAGGGCAAATTATTGCCGCCATTCGCCGCCTCGGCATTAAAGGCGTCGGCGAAACCGCACTCGGTGCCCAAGAGGTTTCCTGCAATATTGCCGATATTCTTGAAAAGATTAATAAATCCGACAATCCGGAAGACAAAAAACGCCTGCTAATTTCTACCGCTTGCCCTGCTGCCGTTGAATATATTAGGAAATATCTGCCTGAAAAAGCGGCTGCCCTCATTGCGGTTCACTCTCCGCTTTTATCGCATTGTCGGTTATTAAAAGAAAAATTCGGCCAAGATATTGAAATTATTTTTGTCGGCCCCTGCATTGCCAAAAAATTAGAGGCAGACAACCACCCTGAGCTTTTAAGTTTAAGTTTGAGCTTTGCTGACTTGCGCCAATGGTTCAAAGATGAAAACATTAACCCCGCCGAGATAAAACCAAGTGTCTTTGACAAGTTTGTCTTAGAAAAAGCCACCGACGGCACCGCCTACCCGATAGAAGGCGGCATGATTGAAACACTGCGCCCCTATGAGCAAAGCAAAAAAGCCTACCTGATGCAGGTAAGCGGCGTGGCCAATTTGCGGCGCGAACTTCAAGATTTGGATATTTCAACCCTTGACCGTCCGGTTTTTGTTGAAGCTTTGGCTTGTTTGGGCGGCTGTGTTTCAGGCCCTTGCACGTCAAACAAAAAGAACGGCTTGGAAAAGAGGCTTGATATCTTAAAACAAACCTCCTTCCCCGAAGAAATTAAAGACCGCAAGCCCTTTGTTGATATTTCAGAACAGTTTCCGCAAGAAGCCGTTGAGGAAGAAACCTATGATGAGGCCTCGATTCGCAAAGTATTAATCCGCATCGGCAAATACACCATTGAAGATGAGCTAAACTGCGGCGGCTGCGGCTATGACACTTGCCGCAATTTTGCCAAAGCCTTGCTTGCCGGCAAGGCCGAACCCGAGATGTGTGTTTCTCATATGAAACACCAGGCCCAACGCAAAGCCAATGCCTTACTGCGTTGCATTCCTTCTCCGATTGTCATTGCCAATAGTGACCTCAGAATTTTAGAATATAATGACAAATTTGTTGAAACTTTCTGGAAGGATGAGGAACACGCCGACATTTATGAAAAAGAAGATTTGCGCGGTGCTGACTTGCGTGATTTCCTAGACTTCACCAACTTGTTTGCCGCCTCATTAGAGTTAGAGCAAGACATTCACCGTGAACATGTCCGCCAAGATGACAAGCTCTTTGATGTTGTTGTCTTTAACATTGACAAAAAACAAATCGTCGGCGGCATCATCGGCGATGTCACCAATATGGAGATGAAAAAAGAGCAAATTGCCGCCAAAGCCAAAGAGGTCATTCACAAAAACTTGGCAACGGTTCAGCAAATCGCCTGCACTTTGGGAGAGCACATGGCTGAAACCGAAGTTTTGCTCCGCTCCATTGCCAAAGACTTCTCCAGCGAGGAAACCGGACACAACCATGATGTCACCATTCGCACAAATTCCAACAAGCGGGAATATTAAAAGATGAGTGAATCTTTATTTATTGAAGTCAGTAAAGAACAATGCCAAAAATATGGTGAAGACTGTTTTGGTGACACGGTATATACCAAAAAAATTCCCGAAGAAAGACGAATTATCTCGATTCTCTCAGATGGTTTGGGCAGCGGCGTCAAAGCTAACATCTTGTCTTCCATGACCACACGCATGGCCATGAAATTTGTTGAAAGCAATATGGAACTTTTGCGCTCATCCGAAGTCATGATGGATGCCCTCCCCATTTGCCAGATTCGCAAAATCAGTTATGCGACTTTTTCAATTGTTGACAGTGAGCTTGAAGGCAAAACCCGCATTTTTGAGATGGACAATCCGTCTTTTATTTTTATTCGTGACGGCAAAGAGGTCAAAGTAAAATCCAGAGAACTCTCTTCGCCGAAGTGGAAAGAGCGCACCATCAATGTTTCACAAATCACCACCCAGCCCGAAGACCGCATAATTTTAATTTCAGACGGCGTAAGTCAGGCCGGATTGGGCAACAAATTATACCCGCTTGGTTGGCAGCGCAGCGGTTGTGTAGATTACATTTTAAAACAGATTCGCAAGAACCCCTACATCTCGGCCTATGACTTGGCACACGGCGTCGTTCGGGAAGCTCTTGAAAAAGAGGTTGAAAAAAAAGCCGGAGATGATATAAGCTGCGTGGTTTTATATTTTCGCAAGCCGCGCAAATTATTAGTTTTAACCGGCCCGCCCTTTGATGAAGACAAAGACAAAGAAATTGCCGAAATGGTATCGCTCTATGACGGCAAAACAGCAATTTGCGGCGGCACCACGGCCAATATTGTCGAGCGTGAACTTTGCTTAAAATGCGAAATTGATAAAACCAGTTTTGATGAAAAAATCCCCATGGCCTCTAAAATGGAAGGGGTTGATTTGGTGACGGAAGGCATTTTAACCTTGACTGAGGTTTATCGTATGCTAAAAGAAGGCATAGACAAACAAAAAGACAATGCCGCCGTCCGGTTAGCCAATTTGTTGCTTGACAGTGACAAGATAGACTTTGTTGTCGGCACCAAGATAAACATAGCCCATCAAGACCCAAATTTACCGATGGAGCTTGAAATCAGACGCAACATTGTCAAAAAAATATTTAGAATATTGCAAGACAAATATTTTAAAGAAATTAGTGTAAGATACGTATAAAGGAACAGTACCATGAAAAAAGTAGTTGTAAAAATCTGCGCGGGAACCTCATGTTTTGTAATGGGTGCCGCACAAATACAGGCACTGGAATTTACACCGCCCGAAGACATTGCCGACAAAATCGAGCTTGTTGAAGTGCGTTGCATGAACCTCTGCAAAGACACTACAGCCAAATATAACCGTGGCCCATTTGTTATGGTTAATGACGAACTTATTGAAGAAGCTACTTTTGAAAAAGTGGTTGAGAAAATACGTGAAGTTTTAAAAAATCAATGCGACTAAGAAGGAACGGATAAAAGAAGATGTTAATTCCCAAGAATAATGCCAACCAAATGCGCACAAAAATTTTGATTAAACTTGCGGAAAGTTATTTTGCCGACAAGTTTGCCAATGCCGACCGCATTCCTTTGGACTTGCGCCCCAAAGAGATGCAATCCAGCCGTTGCTGTATTTATAAAGACCGCGCGGTTTTAAAATACCGTTGCATGGCCGGGCTCGGTGTTTCTCCCGATACGGAAACAGATGAATTAAAAACGCTGAAAGAATATGGCACCGACGCCCTCAAACGCACGGAAGCCGACAAAAGCCGTTTGTCGGTAATTGATATTGCCTGCTCGGCTTGCGTAAAATCACAATATATGGTTACCAATGCTTGCCGCGGATGTTTTGCCCAACCTTGTCGTCTGAACTGCCCGAAAGAAGCCATTTCCATTGTCAACGGTCGGGCATGGATAGACCCTGAAAAATGCGTTAACTGCGGCAAATGTCATGAGGTTTGCCCCTACCATTCCATTATCAGAATTCCGGTTCCCTGCGAGGAAGCCTGCCCGGTAGGCGCCATTACCAAAGATGAATTCGGCAAAGAACATATTGACGCTGAAAAATGCATTTCTTGCGGTAAATGTTTGATGTCTTGTCCGTTTGGAGCAATTGTTGAAAGCTCACAAATGGTAGATGTCTTGAAAGAGATTTATGACACGGATCATAAAGTTGTTGCCATGTTAGCGCCGGCAGTTGTCGGCCAGTTTCCGGGCGACATCAAAAACATGGTCGGTGCCTTAAAGAAAGTCGGCTTTGATGAAGTTGTCGAAGTTGCGGTCGGTGCCGACATTACTACTGAAAAAGAAGCAGCCGAATTTATGGAAAAGATGGAAGCCGGAGTTGACTTTATGACCACCTCATGCTGTCCGGCATATTTCCGTGCGGCACAAGTACACATGCCTGAGGTAGCTCCGCATGTATCAAGCACCAAGACGCCGATGTATTATACAGCAGAATTGGTCAAGAAAGAATATCCGAATTGCAAAGCCGTTTTCATCGGACCTTGCTTGGCCAAACGTGTTGAGGCAGAATATGACCCCAATGTGGACTATGTCTTGACCTTTGAAGAGATCGGCGCCGTTTTCGTTGCCAAAGGCATTAATGTTGACGAATGTCCGGCAGAAGAATTCAAGCAAGTTTCTTATGCTCAGGGTCGTAAATTCCCGATAAGCGGGGGTGTTGCCGGAGCCGTTGCCTCTATGGTAGAAGGTAAGATGGAAATCAAACCTGAACTGATAGACGGCTTAAGCAAAGAAAACATCAAACTCTTAAAACGCTATGCCACCAAAGGCTGTGACAGCAACATGATTGAGGTTATGTGCTGTGAAGGCGGCTGTGTTGCAGGCCCAGGCTGCATTGCTCTGGCCAAAAAAGCGGCACGCGCAATTGAGAGCTATGTTGCTCAAGGTGAAGATTTAAGCAAAAAATAAATCTGCCGTTAAACCAGAAAAAAGCACCTTGCATAAGGTGCTTTTTTCTTATCCGCCTTTTTCCGGCACACATAAATAAGAGGGGCAATAGGCACCCATAGAGCTCAAAAATAAATCCCGATATATGAGGCATATAATAAGAAGCAAGGGAAAAATTTTTTGAGCGTACACAGTAGTACGTGACTAAAAATTTTTCCCTTACTTCTGTATTAGATGACCAT
>CALXWF010000059.1 GCA_944392285.1 uncultured Alphaproteobacteria bacterium
TATCTGGCTATTTTTATAATCGGCATCATCATTCAAAACAAACATATTTGGTTGGGCAGAATTTTACTTATGACCCCGTTTTGGGTTTATTTATGGTATAGTTTTTTTGGTTTTGAATAAAAAAACAAATGTCAAAAAAGCACAAAAATAAAATTAACCCCGCACAAATTTTGCTTGTTTTGAAAGGTAATGCCTGCATTAAACTTCTCAACCACCTGAGAACAAGGAACATGAAAAATGAAGGATTTTATTAAAGAACTTTCTAAATTTGCCATACGGAGCATAAAAATTATCATAAAAGCCTTAATAGGCCTTTTTGCTTTATTTTTATTGTTTCATCTGGTTATGTACATAATTGATCCCTATTCAGCAGAAAAAGACAGTTGTATGTATGATTCTTACGGAAGCTGGGACGATTCTGAAAAACGCTGTCGAGAAGATTGTGTGAGGTGGGAAGAAAAATACGGCTGCATAAAAATAACGGAACAGCAAATAAAACAACGCAATAAGTATCTTAAAGAAAATAAGACAGTTCCGGCCGCCTTAAGAAAAGAAATTTGTTTGCAGAATCAAAAAGCTTGGAACTTCAAAAAAGAAGAATGTTATTATGATTTCATACCGGCAGATTGTTCCAAGCTTGGCGATTCTTGGCAATATCCGGATATTTGTTCAGATAAAAAATAACCACTTTTCTGCTGACTATTGGGGCTTATAAAAAGCAGATTTAGGAGATTGTGATGAAATGGTTAGACAATATATTAAGAAAAAGTAATATGAAACCATATTTAACCTATAAATACTGTTTGATAATAATCATTTTGTTTCTTTCGCTTTTTTATATCATCCCGGGATTGATGGTTATTTTATTTGGTGACGCTTAGTTATCAAAATTTGATATCTGTGTAAATAAAAAATAACCACTTTTCTGCTGATTATAGGGGCTTATAAAAAAACACCGACCATTATGCGGTCGGTGTTTTGCTTTGTTAAATATCCAGATTAACCACGTTCAAGGCGTTTTCTTGAATAAACTCTTTACGCGGCTCGACCACGTCGCCCATCAGGGTGGCAAAAGTTTCATCAGCCTCATCCATATGCTCGATTTTAACCTGCAACAAAGAGCGAGCTTCGGGGTCAAGCGTGGTTTCCCACAGTTGTTCGGGGTTCATTTCGCCCAAGCCTTTATAACGGTTAATGGCAATACCTTTGCGTCCGGCGGCAAAAATCGCATCAACCAAAGCCACGGGACCGGTAATTTTCTTTTCAAAGCCGCCCTTAACAATCAGCTTTGAAGGTTCGGCATAAGTATCATGCAAAGATCCGCGCAACTCGTTTAAGACTTTGGCTTCTGAAGAATCCAAAATACCGTTGCCGATAACGTGTTTTTCTTCCACGCCGCGCAATGTCCGGCTAAAGACCAAAGACCCGTCGCCGGCGACTTCTGCCGTCCAACCTTTGTCATATTCGGCTTCAAACGCGTTTAAGACATCAACCAGTTTGGCCAGTTCATTTTTTAAGGCCGGAATATCATTAAGCAATTCCTGATTAAACAGACCGTGAATTGCCAATTGTTCAATAATCTTTTCGGGGGCTTTGCGTCCGAGAGTGCTGATAAGGCTGCGGGCTTTATTATTGCGGTCAACCAAATCAACCAAATCTTGGCCGACAATCTGTTCGCCGTCGCCGCGAATAAGTACGGCCTCGTCACAACCGCCGCGAATCAAATAATCTTCCATTTCGCGGTCACCTTTCAAATAGATGACGGAATTTCCGCGTTTGGCGCGATACAAAGGCGGTTGCGCAATATAAACATAACCGCGTTCAATCAGCTCCGGCATTTGCCGATAGAAAAATGTCAACAACAAAGTACGAATATGGGCGCCGTCGACATCAGCATCGGTCATGATAATGATTTTGTGGTAGCGGCATTTATCGGCATCAAAATCATCGCGGCCGATACCCGTACCCAAAGCGGTAATAATCGTGCCGATTTCAGCCGAGTTCAACATCTTGTCAAAACGGGCGCGTTCCACGTTCAAAATTTTACCGCGCAAAGGCATAATCGCCTGATTTTTGCGGTGGCGTCCTTGTTTTGCAGAGCCGCCCGCGGAATCTCCCTCAACGATAAACACTTCCGACAAAGCGGGGTCTTTTTCCTGACAATCGGCAAGTTTTCCGGGCAAAGATGAGATATCCAAAGCTCCCTTGCGCCGCGTCAAATCACGAGCCTTACGCGCGGCCTCGCGAGCGGTAGCGGCTTCCACGATTTTGCCGACCACGATTTTTGCCTCAGCCGGATGCTCGTCTAACCATTCTTTGAGCTTGTCGCCGACAATGCTTTCAACCACCGGGCGCACTTCCGAAGACACTAATTTTTCTTTTGTTTGAGAAGAAAATTTTGGGTCCGGAACTTTAACCGACAACACGCAGGTCAAACCCTCGCGCATATCTTCGCCGGTCAGCTCGACTTTTTCTTTTTTCAACAAGCCGTTTTCGCTGATATAGTTGTTAATGGTGCGGGTCAAAGCGCCGCGAAAACCGGCCAAGTGTGTACCGCCGTCTTTTTGCGGAATATTATTGGTAAAGCAGAGCATGCTTTCGTTATAAGCATTTGTCCATTGCATGGCGGCTTCAACCTGAATATTGTCTTTTTCACCGCCAAAGGCAATAACATTTTCATGCAAAGGAGATTTTGACTTGTTAATATGGTCAACAAAGGCAATCAAGCCGCCCTCATAATGAAAATCCACTTCTTTGGGTTCGGCGCCTCTGTTATCAATCAGTTTCAAATAAACGCCGGAGTTCAGAAAAGCCTTTTCGCGAATGGCGCGTTCCAAAGTTTCAAAATTAAACTCTGTCATGGTAAAAGTTTCGGGCGAGGGCAAGAAAGTAACCTCGGTGCCGTGGCGGCCGGGCGCATCGCCGACAACTTCCAAATGTTTGGTAACATTTCCGTGTGAAAACTCGGCATAATGTTCTTTATCATTGCGCCAAATCCGCAATTTAAGCCAAATAGACAAAGCATTAACCACCGAAACGCCGACACCGTGCAAACCGCCGGATACTTTGTAAGAGTTATTGTCAAACTTACCGCCGGAGTGTAGCTCGGTCATAATAACCTCGGCGGCGGAAACGCCTTCTTCTTTGTGGATATCGACCGGAATACCGCGGCCGTTATCACGAATGGTTGCCGAGCCGTCAGGGTTTAAGATAACTTCGGTTTTGTCACACCATCCGGCCAAAGCCTCGTCAATGGCATTATCCAAAACCTCATAAATCATGTGGTGAAGTCCGGTACCGTCATCGGTATCGCCGATATACATGCCGGGGCGCTTGCGCACGGCGTCCAAGCCTCTTAAAACCTTAATGGAATCAGCATTATAAGCCTGTTCGCCGGCCAAAATTTCGGCGTTTGTCAATTCTTCACTCATCTTACGTAAATATCCCTTATTGTTTACATATCTTAATTATCAGGAATATACAACAAATTCTCCGATTTACAAAGCAATAAAGCAAAGTTATTAACGCAAAAAACGCTTATTTTCTTTTTTAGACAAAATTTTTATTCTAGACAGCAAAAGCATTTGATGATAAGATACCATAAAGGTTACATTCTTTAGGATAAGGCAATGAAAACTTTCTATTTTAACTTTGAAGACGGATTAGAGCAAAAATATATCGACTGGGCTAAAGAAGCGGTACAAGACTTTATGAATTTGTTTCCTGAATATAAAGACAATTTTGCCACAAAGGAAGGAAACCTTACTTGCGATAGTTTAGATATTTTGCAAATTCTTGCCGAGCAAAACAAACGATACTATGAGAAAATGAAAAGAACTCAACAAAGTACAAAAGACTTTGATGAAAACAGCTTTTGGCAGATGTTTGAAAAACTCCCCGATGGCTCATATAAAGCATCTTTTGAAAAACAAATTGCCTTAGCCACGCAAGGGGGTATGGTTGACATTCAAAAACTCCACAGATTGCAGCGTGACAGCTTCGGTAATATGTATTCTTCGGCCTCTCCGATTTTGGTTAATATCACCAAGCGGAAAGCTCATGGCAACATTCGAGGAATTTCTAACGAAATCGGTGTTAACATTTCTGCCGGAACTTGCGCCGCACTCGGCTACCAAGGTGAAGATTTGAAAGCCTATTTCAAAGACATCATCATTCACGAGCTCGGCCATA
>CALXWF010000060.1 GCA_944392285.1 uncultured Alphaproteobacteria bacterium
ATTCTAAAATAACGACATCAGGTTTTTCTTCTTTAATGATTTCGGTCATTTCCGGATAGCTCAACAGCGTGCGCCACAAGAGAACCGTACGTCCAAAATGCTCTGCCAACAAGGGGTGAATATTATCAAAGAACGAATCTCTTATGACCAAAAGCTTCTCTTTTTTACCTTTGCTTTGGCACAACATATTATCTATGCCGTAATTCATTTCTTTATTTTTACCGCGATAAATGCACTCATGGGTTATCGGTTGAGTGTATTCAAAAGCATAATCCCATTCACTGCAAGGAACAAAGACGCCTTCGGTCTTGAAGTTATCTCCACAAGCTCTGTCTTCTTTAGATATTTTTTTAATTTCTATCGGCTGTTGCCCTTTAAGGAACCCCATAGCTTGTAAATTATCAAACAAGCGTCGATAAGCCAAATAACCGCCGTATTTGGTCCAATGCGTATCTGTTCTTAAAAACAAACGATGGTCTTTTTTCTCTTCCATAAACAGGTCAGTATAGTCAACAACCTTTACCCCTCTGTCACGCAGGGCATCTCTTAGTTGGTCGGTACGGGTATAGTCGGCTTTCTTCTTTTGATAGACATCGGGCATATACTCAGAGTAAATACGCATTTTATTGGGCGGAAAAGTTACCAAAACCTTAGCCCCTAAGGCCTCAAACTTCTTGATGTCGCCCATTAAAATGGACATAATTTCATCAAGATGTTCGGGAGAATATAAATTTGTTCCCAAGAAATCGGCCAACTGGTCGCTTTTAATCTCACTTTTAACCGAGTTAAAAAACATCCAATCTTCTTTACCGGTAATGATATAATCGCTGATACCAAAACGTTTTTTTCTTGTTTTGTTATAACGTTTTACCAATTTTTTGCGGTTGGGGAAATTGTCTTGATAATAAGCATCAAACTCTGCCGGAAAATTTAGGCTGAGCTCGGTCGGAAAGCGTGCGGGCATTCTATTATCGCTCAGCGCCCCATATTTTACCGGTATTAAGCTGCAGGCAAATTTGTGAAATATTATGGCAGCAAAATAGCACAAAGCGGCATATTTTGCCAAAAATTTCACTCCTTGCCAAATTTTTTGGAACTTATTGCTTCTTAAAGATATCATGATTAAGTTTGCCTATTTGTCTTTCAAGATATTCCAAGATAACAACGTCCGGTTTTTCTTTTTCCATAACCTCTTGAACTAACGGATAATGGCCGAATTTGCGTCCATATACCATAGAGTGAGAGAAATGGTTGGAGACCATCGGCAACATGCTTGCAAAAAATGAATCTCTTATGGCCAACATCTTATATTTGCGGTTGGGTGCCGTGCAGCTTATAATATCTTCTTTATCAATGTTTTCACATTTTGAGACTATCGGCTTGTTAAATTCAAGCTTATAGTCGATATCGCGGCAGTGTTCTTTGGTTCCAAGCATGCCATGCAAATCTCCGCAATATTTTTCTTGAGCGGTTATGCCGGTGAGCTTTAGCGGTTTCAAATCTGCAAATTTGGGATTTTTGCTGATTTCTTCCATCAGACGTTTGTACCCAAGATATGCGCCATAATTGTTCCAATGCGTGTCCGTGCGCCAATACAGCCAATGCTCGCCTTTATTTTCTTGTAAATAGTTTTTAAGATTCAGAACATGGACACCCCTTTTCTTTAAGGCATCGCTGACTTGGTCTACGGCCGTATAAGACGCCTGCTTCCCTTCATAAATCTTTGGCATATATTCAGGATATATGGTCATTTTATTGGGCGGGAAAACCACATAAACCTCTGCTCCATAGGCTTCAAACTGTTTTATCTGCCCGACAAAAAAATCAACCATGGCTGATAGCTTTTCCGGCGAATAGAGGTTGGTTCCCTGAAAGTCTGCAACAGTGTCACTATCGGCATCTACTTTTGCAGAATCATAAAATAACCAATCTTCTTTGCCCAAGATAACACGGTCATTAATGCCGAACTTTGCAATACGAAACCGATTATATCTTTTCAGCAAGCTTCTTCTTTTGGGGAAATTGTCCTGATAATAAGCCTCAAATTCTTGCGGAAATGATAAGCTTAATTGTTTTGGGAAAGGTGCCGGCGTGCGATTTTCGCTCAGCTTATTGGCTTTTGAGAAGAAACTGCCGATAAAGCATAAGGCAATAAAAAGTACAAAGAAACCTGCACCGAAATATTTGCAAAAAACGTTTATCTTTTTTGTGTCAATCATTTTTAGAACCTAAAGTAAATAAAGGGGTTGTACGAACTTCCGGCCAAATAAAGGACACAGAAATAAAACATCAAAATTAAGGCTGTGGAACGTGTCAGATTGTATACAAGCGTATCTTTATATTTGCTTAAGCCTGAAACAGGAATGATACCCATCATCAAAGTTCCTAAAATCATAGCGGTCATAATCTCTTTGTTCCAAACCATATTAAAGAGCTCCATGCTGGTGTTGCTAACATCAAACATGCTGTCAATATAGGTAATGGCCGTCGGCAAGTCCTCAATGCGGAAAAATACGTAGCTAATCAGCACGACGAATGCAATGTAAATATGACGCAAAATCCGCCAGGGTAAAACTTTTTCAACATTGACTATACGCTCAATCACCAAAAACAGCCCATGCCACATACCCCAGATAACAAAGTTCCAACTGGCTCCATGCCACAAGCCCGTGCAGAAAAAAACGATGAGCAGGTTTATGTATGTACGTGCCGTTCCTTTACGGTTACCGCCCAAGGGAATGTATAAATATTCTTTGAACCAAGTTGACAAAGAGATATGCCAACGCCGCCAATATTCTTTAATGGATTGTGAAATATAAGGATAATTAAAGTTTTCTTGGAAGCGGAAGCCAAACATCAACCCAAGGCCGATTGCCATGTCTGAATAGCCCGAAAAGTCATAATAAATTTGCAAAGCATACGCAAACATACTAATCCAGGTTTCATAAATTGAAAGCTCGGCCGCCGGATGTGAAAGCATTTGATCCGCAAAGCCGCCTAAGATGTTGGCTATCATAACCTTCTTAAACAAACCGACAATAAAGCGGATGACCCCGTCATTAAAACTATCAAGCGTAACCTTACGATTATCAATTTGTTTTTCAATATCATAATATTTAACAATAGGACCGGCAATTAATTGCGGGAAGAATGAAATATATAAGCCCATTTTCATTAAGTTCTTTTGCGGCTTTACTTGCCCGCGATATACGTCTACAACATATGACAAAGCTTGAAAGGTGTAAAAAGAAATACCTATCGGCAAAGATACGTCTTCAAACTCAAAGCCGGTTCCCAAAACTTTATTTACATTATCAATGGCAAAATTAATATATTTAAAATAGCCCAAAAACGACAGGTTAAACAAGACACCGATGGTTACCCATAATTTGGCCCTTACTCCTTTGCCGACTTGTTGACCGATAATCCAGTTGACAAATATGGAAATCATCATCAATACGACATAACTCGGCTCACCCCAAGCATAAAAAATCAAGCTCATAAAAAGCAAAAAGCAGTTGCGAATTTGAGTATGTTTTAATGCATAGTTTACCAGAAGCGTAAAAGGCAAAAACAGCCATAAAAAGACCAAAGAACTAAATACCATTTTTATTATTCCTATCGTTTTAAATCACGTGATAAGATAACTTAATCAGGCAAAATGTAAAGAATTTTATGCAAATTATGCCAAAAAATTTAATCATAAAATCAGTATCTTGGATATTTATTCCTTTATTATTGTCAAGCAATATAAAATATTATATCCTCATCTTGTCCTGCAAAATGAAAGGTCATATCATGGAGAAAAAATCTGCCGTTTTACGCCCATACAGTCTGAAAGAAGAAGTGTGGAACTGCATTATTCACGGAATCGGCGCAGCCTTGAGCATTGCCGCTTTGGTTATTTTGGTCGTGTTTTCAACCATCTACGGCGATGTTTGGGCTATTGTCTCAACTGCCATATTCGGCGCCTCTATGATTGTATTATACACGGCATCAACCGTTTATCACGCTGTCCCTACCCCTGAAATTAAGAAAAAGCTTAAAAAGTTTGACCATATTTCCATTTACTATCTGATTGCCGGCAGCTATACGCCGTTTTTGCTTGTGACCATGCGTGACGCAACGGGCTGGACCGTTTTCGGAATCGTGTGGGGGTTGGCTCTAATCGGAACCTTCCTTAAACTTTTCAGTCAAGGAAGCGGCACCAAGGCTTGGTCTATCGGCCTTTATTTGCTTATGGGCTGGATGATTATATTTGCCTCCAATAAACTCTTTGCAGAGCTTCCCAAAATCGGAATTATCTTTTTGATTTTAGGCGGCTTATTTTACACTTTCGGTATTTTCTTTTATGTTTGGAAAAGCCGCCAGTATACCCATGCAATTTGGCACTTTTTTGTTCTTGTCGGAACAATCATGCACTTTTTTGCCGTCCTTTATTCTTGTGTCCTTATCTAAAAATCATTGCGCGCGGCAACACAGTCATCTCCGTTAAAAGTATAATCAATAACTTGATTATTGGCTATGGTGAAGGAGGTTTTGCAATAATACATGTTGTTGCTGCCATTTGAGGGAAAGTCATAATTCGGCGTTTCTATGGCCGGATAATAAACTTCTCCGGTATAGGGGTCGGTTTGGCCATCTATCGGACCGTTGTCTATTTTGACATAAGTGATTACATAACGGCTCGGTGTCAGATAAAACACATTGTCCGGCTGTCCCCAGGCTTCCATCAGCTCGCTTTGCGATGCCCCTACCCATTTTTGGAGCTCATTATCATAGTTAGTACTGTTTACGGTGGAACAAGCTGCTAACATCAAGGCTAAAACGCTGAATAAGTTTTTGGACATTTTCTTTCTCCTCTGAGCTTTTGGCTTTTATCTAGTCTGCCCAGAAAGAAATACAACCTAGTCTAAAGTTTTAACCTCTGTTTTGCTTAAAAGCTTTTGCAAATCAGCCTCTGAAATATGCAGGCGTATGTAAAAGACATCATTTAACAAATTTGAGCTTAAAATCTCTGAATTTTGGTATAACCAAGCCAAGGTTGCGCCGTCAGAAGCCTTTACTTTTGCCTCAACAAGACGATGCTTTCCCGAAAGTATTTTGTCAACAAGCGTTAAAAATGCCGCCTTCCCCTCACCGCTTGTGGCTGAAAGCGCGGCAAGGTTCTTTTTCTTTTGGCATTTTAATATAAATTCTTGCTTGGTTTCTATCGGTAATAAATCTATTTTATTTAAAACCTCAATATAATTATTTTCGTTTTCAATATTTTTTAAGCCTAAACTTCGCAAAACCGTTATAACATCTTGTTTTTGCGCCAATGTGTCGGGGTTGGCGCTATCACGCACATGAACAATAATGTCTGCTGACAAAACCTCTTCCAACGTGGCGCGAAAGGCCATAATCAGTTCATGAGGCAGATCTGAAATAAAACCAACCGTATCGGACAGAATTACCTCTCGCCCCGAAGGAAGCTTTATTTTGCGCATGGTCGGGTCAAGCGTGGCAAAAAGCAAATCTTTGGCAAAGATATCGGCGCCTGAAAGCAAATTAAAAAGAGTTGATTTTCCGGCATTGGTATAGCCGACCAAAGCCACAACCGGAAAAGGCACTTTTTTGCGCGCCGAACGTTGTAAATCTCTGGTCTTTTTGACTTTTTCCAATTCTTTTTTGATGCGCACGATTTTATCATCAATAATTCGGCGGTCTAATTCAATTTGGGTTTCTCCGGGACCACCTAGAAAACCGGCGCCGCCTCTTTGGCGCTCTAGGTGTGTCCAACTGCGAACCAAACGGCTGCGCTGATAAGTTAAGTGCGCCAATTCAACCTGAAGTTTTCCTTCTTTGGTTTGCGCCCTTTCACCAAAAATTTCTAAAATCAAAGCCGTGCGGTCAATGACTTTAACTTTCAGTTTCTTTTCCAAATTGCGTTGTTGTAAGGGCGAAATGGAAGAATCTACAATAAAAACCTCTACCCCTTGCTCTTCAAGCTGTGGTTGAATGCGCTCCAAAAAACCGCTGCTGAAAAAAGCCCCGGGTTTGATTTCACGTAGTTTGACAATTTCTTGCACAACGACATCTAATTTAATAGATTGAGCCAAACCTACGGCTTCAGCAAGTCTGGCTTCAGCGGATAAAGATACAGGCTTGGCGGTAATCTGAGGGAAAACCACACAAGCCTTGGTCTTATAATCTTTATTTATTTCTATCAGCGGCAAATTTATTCTTCAACTTCAAAATCTATCGGGGTGCCGGGCATAATGGTTGAAACCGCATGTTTGTATATCAACTGAGTGTGACCATCACGGCGCAAAAGTAACGAAAAGCTGTCAAACCAAGTAATTAAACCTTGCAATTTGACACCGTTTACCAAAAAAACGGTTACGGATACTTTGTCATTTTTCAATTTATTTAAAAAATCGTCTTGCACGTTTTGGGTCATTGTTTTGTCCTTCTTAAAATTTTTGTTTTCTCAATTGTAACAACATTTTATTTAATTAGTAAAGCAAAGATTGTATTTATCCCCCTGGTTGTATTAAAATTACTTTAACACAGATTGTACGGCCTGAGAAGCTCTCCTCTATACTGTCATGCTGAAGGTCACGTTCTTATCCTTTTTCCGTCATTCCAAAGCCCACGCCCTACAGGACGTGGCACATTTGGAATCCAGCGAACTTCTACTTTAGCAGTC
>CALXWF010000061.1 GCA_944392285.1 uncultured Alphaproteobacteria bacterium
GAGATGCTGGAGTCGATAGTTGCCAAGCGCAAATGAAATGCCGCGCGAGGCTTACGGGACGAATGAGCCCTCGGAGATGCTGAAACAAGTTCAGCATGACAAAAGAGGGCGAGGACTAACAAGTTCAGGGTGACAATAAAATGTGTGAGCCTCTCTCCCCTGTCATTCCAAAGGCCACGCCCCACAGGACGTGGCACATTTGGAATCCAGAAAACTTCTGCTTTAGCAGTCCTTATTTATCCCCCTCTTCCAACCTTTCCCCACCGAGGGGGGAAGAAGAAAATAGGGAAAGCCACCAAGAAGAAAAGGAGAAAAGAGAGCTGAAAGAAAAAGAAGAAAGAAAGCGAATGTATCACCAAGAAAAAAGCACCTGACGCAACAATCTTCATCAATAAAAAAGAATAAAACAAAACATCAAACTTCACACGGTATTATTCTGTGCAAAAAACAAGATAATTAATAAAAAAATAACAATTTTCTGTTTATATTGCCCTCAATAATAATTTTAAAATTAACGCTTGATTATAAAAAAAAATTATTGTATAAAATAGACAAATTTCGCAATTTTTATCTAAACAGACTTGGAGACTCTTATGAAAAAAACTTTAGTTTGTGCAGTTTCTGCCTTAGTTTTGGGCTTAGCCCTCGCCCCCGTTGCCGAAGCTCGTGACGGTGTTTATGTTGCCGTTCGTGGCGGTATCAGCGACCAAAACATTAAAGACGCCAAAGACAGCGCCATGGATGATGCTTTGGATGAATTAGATTCCGTCGGCATGGTCAGCGGCGCCATCGGTTATAAATATTCATATTTCCGTGCCGAGTTGGAATATACCTGGCGTGATGACTATTCTGACAACCGTTTCATGGTTGGCGGCTTACTGAATGAAGAACTCAAGAGCTCTTCTTATATGTTAAACGCTTATGTTGACTTTATGCCTGAATATATTGTCAGCCCCTACATCAGCGGCGGTATCGGTTATACCGACATTGAAGTTAATGAAACCACTATTGACACAGCCTTTGGCAAATCAAAATACACCTGGGATAAAAATGCCTTCACTTGGAGCTTGGGCGCCGGCGCTACCTTGCGCATTAACAGATGCCTGAACCTTGATGCCGGTTATCGTTATTTGAACTACGGCAAAATTGAAGGTGCCCGCATGAAAGCACACGAATGGTACGGCGGTTTGCGCTATACTTTCTAGCTTATATTATGATAAAAGCCCTTGCCCGCCGTGCAGGGGCTTTTCTATCTGAAAAAAATTTTAATTGAGGTGTGCAATGAAAAAACTTTTTTTCGCTTTATTAACCGGCTGCCTTATTGCTGCAGCTGCAACATCTGCCAATGCGCGCGAGCTTTACTTCAGCGTTAAAGGCGGTCTCAGCCACCAAGAAACGGAAATCAAACCGATTAATGCTTTTGCGCATACAGACACGCAAGACAACCCCTTTGGCAGTTTTGCAATCGGTGTTCGCAGTGGATCCCTGCGCGGTGAGCTGGAATATACCTATCGCGCCGTAGACAGTGAGATTGATTCCGTTACCGGCAGAGAATATGAGTTTGAAAACCAATCAGCCATGTATAACATGTATTTTGAAACTTGTCCGCATTGCGCTTTCAGCCCCTATTTAAGTGTCGGCGCCGGTGCTACTTATATCTCAAGCCGTTATCCGCTTGAAGGCGGCCAAGAGATAAAAAATCACAAAACCAACTTTACTTGGAGCTTGGGCGGCGGTGTCGGTATCTTAATAAATCGCCACACCAACCTTGACTTAGGGTATCGTTACCTGAACATGGGACGGATTAAAGCCGAAGACGGCACCAAATATGAGATTACAAACCAAGAATATTATATCGGTTTGCGCTATACTTTCTAAAACAAACACACTTCAAAAACAAACCCCCGAGAACCTCGGGGGTTTTGTTTAATGGAACGAATTAACGAGTGAGCCGGCCAGCAAATACCATCCGTCGACCAACACAAAGAAAATCACCTTAAACGGCATAGCCAAGACGGTTGGCGGCAGCATCATCATACCCATAGACATTAAGACAGATGCAATCACCATATCAATAATCAAAAACGGAATAAAAATCAAAAAACCGATCTCAAACGCGCGCCGCAACTCACTAATCATAAAAGCCGGTATTGCCACTTTCAACGGCGTTTCCGCGACAGATTCTGCGGGTTTTTCCTGAGCCAAATCCGTAAAGAGCAGCAAATCTTTTTCACGCGTATTTTTAACCATAAATTCCTTAATCGGCTCAGAGGCTTTTTCCAGTCCTTCCGTGAGTTCGATTTTTTCATCAAACATGGGCTTAATTCCCTGCTCCCAAGACTTTTCAAAAGTCGGCGCCATAATAAACATGGTCAAAAACAAAGCCAAAGATATCAGCACCATATTAGGCGGCGTTGTATTGGTTGACAAAGCGCTGCGCGTAATTGAAAAGACCACGACGATTCTGGTAAATGAGGTCATCATCACCAAAATACTCGGGGCAATGGAGAGCACCGTAATCAGCGCAATCAGATTAAAAATTCTGGCAGTAGCCGAGCCCGTAGGCGTTTCTGCGACATTTAAGGTCAAGCTCTGCGCCCAAGCGGAATCAACCAACAAACAAGTCATAAACAAAGCGACCAACGCCGCCAAACACATTTTTTTCTGCATCTATTTTTTAACCCTAACTTCAGAATCCAGAACCACATTTTGCGTGGCGCCGATTAACAAAAAATATTCTTTGTCATCACACCTTACCAAAGCCAAAGAATTGCGCGCATCGATTCTTTTTGATTCCACAATTTCGATTCGGCGTTCATTTTGCAACTTTTGCATAAACCGATTTTTCACACCGCGCACTTCCAAATATTTAACGGCCCAAAGCGTCAGCATCATAAGCCCCAAAACAAAGGCCAGCGCCAAAACCGCCTTAAAAAACAAAGCCCATTCCATCTTATTCTCTTTACTGTTAAATTTAACCCAATTATAAGCAGGCAAATTTTATAAGCAACAAACTCCTGTTGCTTTGTTGATATTTTCTGCTAAATTAAAGACATGAATACAAAAAAGACAGAATATATCCCCGGGCAAAGAAACGCCGCCGACCTGCAGGCGCTGTCACAAACTTTATTGCCTTTTTCCAAGCAGTTATTAGGCGCGCGCGGTTTTGTCACGATAGATATCCTAACCAAGTGGACAGAGATTGCCGGCGAAGACATCGCGCTTTACAGCTGGCCCGAATGCATTGACTTTAAGCGCGGTGAAAAAAATAACGGCACTTTGTTTTTAAACGTCATCTCCGGCGCTTGTGCTTTAGAGCTTCAACATCGTGAAAAATTTATCTTAGAAAAAATCAATACCTACTTTGGCTACAATGCTGTATCCAAGCTCAAGATTCTGCAAACTTCTGCCCCGCCTTCCGCCCCCAAAGAAGATATATCTGCACCACCTGCCAAAAAAACTCTTGTCACCCCGCAAGAAGAAACCTATATTAATGACCTCAGCCGTGAAGTTTCAAGCCCAAGGTTGCAAGAACTTCTGCGCCGACTGGGAGAAGATGTTTTTACTGATAACCGTAAAGAGAATAAAAAATGAAATTTGAAAGCATTGTCCGTAAAATCAGCTCTTGGGCAGCAGCCATCATTGTTTATCTGGTTGCCTTGTCCTTTTATCTGAATGCCAAAGGCTTTATTATGGGGCCGAACAATTATCCGGTTTTGGTGCAAACGGCTCAAGCCGCCGAGCAAACCACACCAAACACCGTGCCCACCAATTTGTCCTTACCGGAAGGTCCTTCGCTTGGTGCCAAAAATGCCCCGATTACGCTTTATGAATTTTCTTCACTTGGTTGTTTTCACTGCGCGGATTTTCATCTAAAAACACTTCCGGCCTTAGAAAAAGATTATATCAAAACCGGCAAACTCCGCGTTGTATATATTGACCTCCCCCTGGAGGCAAAATCCATGCAGGCGGCTCTGACTGCGCGTTGCATGCCGGCATCAAAATATTTTGACTTTGTTTCCTTGCTTTATAAAAAACAACGCGATTGGTCCATGGCCGGCAACAGCAAAGAAGTCTTGCAAAAACTTGCCGCGCTTAACGGCCTGAGTGAAAAAAGTTTCAATGCCTGCATAGATAACAAACAAGCCGCGCAGGAAATATTGGACACACGCCAAAATGCCATCACGCGCTTAGGGCTTAAGGGCACGCCGACCTTAATTATTGCCACCGCTAAAGAAAGACAAATTTTTAACGGTGCCCCGAGCCTCAAAGAGCTTAAAGATATTTTAAATAAAAAACTGTCACAAAAATAAAAAAAATAAAATTTTTTAATAAGTCAGTAATATTTTTTGTTGTAAGCTACGCTCATGAAAAAGATTCCTGAGGACCTGAAACAAATTGATGAACGCATAAAAAAGCTGACAGCCCGCGAGCTTGCGGCCAGGAAAGATAAACCCGAGTCAGATTTTGCTTATGCCACCAAAACCGGTTTCAGAATTGGGACAGAACTGTTATCCGGCGTTTTAGTCGGAGCGGCGGTCGGCTATTTTCTGG
The DNA here is from genome assembly GCA_944392285.1 of uncultured Alphaproteobacteria bacterium. Lineage (GTDB taxonomy): Bacteria > Pseudomonadota > Alphaproteobacteria > RF32 > CAG-239 > CALXWF01. The sequence continues at coordinate 4,555 of CALXWF010000061.1, forward strand.
ACCGTTTGTTCGCGACCAAACCCTTGCTGTTAATAATTTTTCTGTTCCTTGGCGGTGCTGCGGGATTCTTAAACGTATACAGGTTTGTAAAAAACGAAGAACGGCGCAAAAAGGAGTAATCTGACTTGTCCAACCCGATGGAACAATTTGTCATTAAGCCGATAATTCCGATTAAAGTCGGCGATATTGACATATCTTTTACCAATTCGGCCTTATTTATGGTCCTGGCGGTAGTTGTCTCAACACTTTTGCTCGGTTTTTGCATCCGCAAACGCACCATCGTTCCCTCGGTTGCACAATCGATTCCCGAAACAATATATGAGTTTATCAGTTCTCTGATAAAAGAAAATGTCGGCCCCGAAGGGTTAAAATATTTTCCCTTTATCTTTACGGTATTTTTATTTGTAGCTTTCGGCAACTTACTCGGCCTTCTGCCCTATGCTTTTACCTTTACCTCACATTTGGCGGCAGTCGGCGGTTTATCTGTAATTGCGCTGTTGTTTAACATCATTATCGGCATCAAGAAAAAGAAGCTCGGCTATCTGCGTACCTTTATGCCGAGAGGGATTCCGGCTGCTCTGGCACCGTTGATTATCCCCATTGAGATGATTTCATTTTTAAGCAAACCTTTCAGCCTGACGGTTCGTCTTGTGGCAAATATGACGGTTGGTCATATTATGCTCAAGATTATTGCAGGCTTTGTACTGGCTTTGGGCATCGGCGGAATTATCCCCATTGCCTTTAACGGCTGCATTGTGGTTTTTGAAATGTTCATTGCCCTTTTGCAAGCCTTTATCTATACAGTTTTAAGCTGTATTTATTTAGGTGACGCGATACATAGTCACTAATATAATTATGTAAAATTTTGCAACTCAAACCAAAAAACAGGAGAAGAGAATGGAACCTATGGCTTATATCGGCGCCGGAATGTGCGCTTTGAGCATGATGGCCGCCGCCTGGGGTGTTTCACAGGTATGGACGACAATTATTTCAACGGTCGGACGCAATCCGCAGGTCAAAAAAGAAGTTGATATTTACGGTTGGGCAGGCTTTGCCGCGGTAGAAGCTATTGCTTTGTATGCCTTGGTTATTGCCTTGGTTATGTTGACCGGAAATTAATTTTGGTTTTACCGGCGGAGGTTTCTCCGCCGGCCGAAATCTTAAACTTAAGGAAGAGCCATGCCTCAGTTAGATATTTCAACCTACACTTCGCAGCTGTTTTGGCTGTGTGTCAGCTTTTTTACCATGTTGTTTATCATGTCAAAATTTATCATCCCCAAAATCGGCGATATTTTGGCACAAAGACAACGCAAAATAGACAGCTACTTAAACAAAGCCCACACCACCAAACAACAAGCCGAAGCTGCGCTTGAAAAATATCATCAGGCTTTGGCCGATGCCACCCAAAAGGCAGAAAAAACCTTACAAAAAACCCAAGCCGAACTTGACCGTTTGGTTACCGACAAACAAAACGAGCTCCGCGAAGAACTGCACCGTCAGATTTCTAAGCAAGAGGCTGAAATTGCCATCGGCAAAGCCGAAGCCTTGGTCAAGATTCGTGAGATGTCGGCCGAGTTGGCCGCAGATATCGTCAAAAAGCTGGCTTTAACCAACATCAACGCCGCCGATATCAAAAACGCAATCAAAAAAAACGAGCAATAAGGGCAAAAAAGGATGATACTTGCGCAAAACACCGTCGAAGAAAATCTGATTGACGCCGCACAATCCGCCGTCAGCAACAGCGGAAGCGAAGCTGCAGAGGTTATTAACCAAACCGTTAACGCGCTCGCCGGCCACGAAGCCTTTTATGAGCATCCCACATTTTGGGTTGCCGTTTCCTTTGTTTTGGCGGTTGGTTTTTTGGCGCGCCCGGTCGGCAAAATCATGCAGGCCCTGTTGCGCAAACGCATAGATGACATCACCCAGCGCATTCATGATGCCGCCACCTTGGAAGATGATGCCAAAAAGCTTTTAGCCGAATATGAGCAAAAGTTTCAAAATGCCGAACGTGAAGCCAAAGAAATTTTGCAAAAATCCAAACAAGAAGTTGCCCTCATCAAAAAAGAACGTCTTGAAAAACTTGAGCGTGAGATGAAAATCAAACAAGACGAGGCTGCCAAACGCATTACCGGCGCCCAAAACGAAGCTTTGCAGGCAATTTCCGCAATGGCCGGTGAACTGAGCATTAAAGCGGTAAAAACCGCCATTGCCGACAAATTAGACAGCAAAACGCAAGACAAGCTCATTGACAATTCAATCAATTTAATCGGCAAATTATAACATCTTTTTTATCAAAAAAGCGGTTGCTTATCTTGGTCCTTTATATTATAAGAGCAAAAAACAAAGGACAAATTGATGAAAGTAGATATTTTTGATTTTGAGCTGGACCGTGACTTAATTGCCAAAGAGCCGGCCAATCCCAGAGACACTTCCCGCCTGCTTGACTTATCGGTTGAAGGCAAAATCACCGATCGTCATTTCTATGACCTGCCTAATATTTTGGAAAAAGGCGATGTCTTGGTTTTCAATGACACCAAAGTTATTCCGGCAAGACTATATGCCCAAAGAGGCGAGGCTTTAGTTGAGGTGACGCTGTATCATCCGGTTGACGGTTTAAGCTGGAACGCTTTTATCAAAAATGCCAAACGCCTGCATATCGGCGACACCATTCATTTCTACACGGCAGAAATTTCAGCCCGAAACTCTGATTTTTCGGCCGAAATTTTAGAAAAAAACGGCGAAGAAGGTGGTGTTTTGCGCTTTAACTGCAAAGCAGACGAATTAGGACACTATCTTGAAAAATACGGCTCCATGCCGCTGCCGCCCTACATCAAGCGCGACCGTCCCGGCCAAGGCTTGTGGAACAAATATAACGACAAAGAAAATTATCAAACCCTCTATGCCAAACATGAAGGAGCGGTTGCCGCGCCGACGGCCGGCCTGCACTTTACGCCGCGGGTTTTTGCCGCCTTGGAGCAAAAAGGTGTTGAAAAAGTTTTTCTAACGCTGCATGTCGGTGCCGGCACATTTTTGCCGGTCAAGGTTGAAGACACCAAAGACCACAAAATGCACGCCGAATATGGCATTATTACCCCTGAAGCCTGCGAAAAAATAAATCAGGCCAAAAAACAAGGACGTCGAATTATTGCTGTCGGCACGACTTCTTTGCGTTTGCTTGAATCTGCGGCTGATGAAAAAGGCGTGTTACATCCCTTTACCGGCGAGACCGACATATTTATTACCCCCGGTTATAAATTTAAGATTATTGACTATATCATCACCAATTTTCATTTGCCGAAATCAACGCTGTTTATGCTGATTTGTGCCATTGCCGGTACCGAGCGCATGAAAGAAGCCTATCAACACGCCATGAAAGAAAAATATCGCTTTTATTCATACGGCGACAGCTCAATTTTAAAATGCGTAAATAAAATTTAACTTTTATTGCTTATACTTCGCTCAAACAAAAAAGGAGCCCGAAGTGAGCGGATTTTCAAATCTGGCGGAAAGAACCTTACCGCTGATAAAAAACATATTTATACCGGCCGCAATTTTAACTGCCGCCGACTTTGCCTTTTATGGATTTCCGCAAATCAGCTTTGACAGTTTGCTCGGTATACATATTTTATTTTATGTCGCTGTTGTTATAAATTTTGGCATACTGCTCTTTTTTAACCAAAGCAAGCCGGTGTTTTTTTTGCTTTTGGCGGCCATGAACTATGCTCTCATCAATCACATAAAACTGGCTTATCCGGCCTCTTTTGCAGAAACCCCGCTTTTTATAAACATCTGCTTTTTCACACCGTTTTATCTGCTGTTTTTTGCCTTTTTGCCCGAAAAACGCCTGCTGACAAATTTTAATGCCGCAATCATGCTTTTGTTTTGTGCGCAATATGCCGTCATTGAGCATTTAAGCCGCGAAGAAATCAGTTTGTCTTGGGAGATTTATGCCTCACAAGCCCCCATGGGCAGCACCGGCCAAATCCTCTTTGCCGCGGCGGCATTTATTTTATTTTACCGCACGCTTTTTCAGGGACGAATTTTTGATTACGGACTGTTTTTTGCCACGATTGAAATCGGTCTTGGGTTTTACTATGCCGATTCTGCCGCCGCCTTAACCATCTTCTTTACGGCAGCCGCACTTACCGTTTTGGCCGCCGTTATTGCCGACATTTATCATGACACGCATTTTGACAGCCTCACCGGCCTTGGCAGCCGCAAAGCTTTTATGATAGATGCCAAAAACTTTCCCATAAAATATAGCCTGGGACTGGTATGTATAGATGATTATCAACCTTTAGCCAAAATGCTCGGTCGCCGCGGACGCAACATTTTAACCCGCTTGGTTGCCGACATTATCCGCGAAAAAGAACCCGAAGAGCGCATTTATCGTTACAGTGAAGATGAATTCATCTTAATTTTAAACATCGGAGAAGATAAAAACGCCACCTTCAATCGGTTGGAAAATATTCGCCGCGCCGTTGCTTCTTCGGCATTTTTCCTACCGCACAAAAAACGCCCGATAAAAATCACGGTTTCCGCAAGCGTCAGTGACAAAAAACGCAGCGATGCCGACGTCTATGAAGTTCTGGCGCGTACCCGTAAAGCCCTGCAAAAAACCTTAAGTTTCAGCCATAATGTAACATCAAAAGCCTGAATGTAACAAAAGTTTAACAAATTTTGTCAATTATGTCGCTTGATTTTGTCAAGAAATTATGTTATATAATGATTACGCAAGCAAAAGCGCCAATTATTAGGAGACAAAAGATGTTTGATTTTATTGCCACCAAAGAAAAAGCCAAACGCACTGCCTATAAATATGGGCTGCGTTTTAAGGGTGACTTTGAGCTCAAGAAAGTTTGCTTTAACGACAAATCATTATCCAACGGCATCTTTTGGACCTATGACAACGACCAATTAGCCACCTTAATTTCGGTATATGGTTTTCTCAAGATTATTGACAAAAACAAAATCCAAGGCACAACCAATGTTATCCTCGGAGAAAAATATCCGATGTGCGGCAACTGCTTTAGGGTTGTCAAACGCGAACAAGGATTAACTCTGATTCCTGTTAGTGCCTATAACTAATTTTCAGAGGGATGGCGCCACAATCTCCAAACCACGATTCCGCCGACAAGTATGAGCGGCAAAGACAAGATTTGCCCCATGGTTAAACAAGAAAAGAAATAACCGAGTTGCACATCGGGTTCACGAAATTGTTCCATTAAGATTCTGAAGATTCCGTACAACATAACAAACAAAGCCGAAACCAAGCCGCGTCTGTTGCGAACGGCGGCATATCGCCAAAGCCAATTTAGCAATATAAACATAATAACACCCTCAAACAAGGCTTCATAGAGTTGGGAAGGATGACGCGGCAAATAACCGCCGGCAGGAAAGCGCACCGCCCAAGGCACGTCTGTAACACGCCCCCAAAGTTCATCATTTACAAAATTTGCCAAACGGCCGCAAAAGATTCCGATTGGCGCATAAAGCACGATAAGGTCTGTTACCCCCAAAAAACGATAATGGTATTTTCTGGCAAATAATGCCACGGCAACGATAACCCCGACAACGCCGCCGTGGAAAGACATTCCCCCTTTCCACACGGCAAAGATTTCAAGCGGATTCTGCCAAAAAACATTTGTCCCGTAAAAAAGCACATATCCCAAACGACCGCCGAGAATGATTCCCAAGGTGGCATAAAAAACCAAATCATCAATACTTTCTTTGCTATAAGGCAAAGAATATTTAGCAATATTTTTTAACATCAACCACCAAGCAATCAGGATTCCGCCCAAATAAGCCATGGAATACCAACGAATACTTAACGGCCCGACAGAAAAAATAATCGGTGAAATTTCAGGAAAATCAAGCCCGGTCATTAAAGCCTCATATAGTAAGTTTTTAAGTTTCTTAACAGTATATTAATAAAAAAAAATATATCCACATTAAAAAAAAATCATTTTTCAAGTTTTATATAACAGCTTGTTTTAACAAGCAAAAAAAATCAGAAAAAAATTTTTGCCTCAAGAAAAGTGGAAAACTTTTGAAACTTGTTTGTATTCCGAGTCGGGCTTTGGCAATCTAGAACCAAGTTTTTGATTTTTGTTTGCGGAACTGGAGAAATTGACATGAATTTGGCACAGAATTATGCCTTAACCTACAACCCCATTGACCTGGTTGAAAATATATTTTCTGCCCGCTCTTTTGAATTTGAGCGCCGCAACACCAATGAGGTCGCGGTTGAAGTTCAGGGAAAATGGAACAACATGTTGTTGTTTTTTGCCTGGGAAGAAAACATGCGTTGTCTGCACCTTTCATGCCTGATGGACATTAAAAGCACCATTGAAGACCGCAGCAAAATATTTGAGCGTTTGGCTTTAGTTAATGAAGAACTCTGGGTCGGCCATTTTTCATATTGGGCCGAACAAAATATGCCGGTATTCAAACATTCGGTTATTTTAAACGACGGCGAAGATGTTTTTGCCATGCAAATCAGCCAAATTATAGATATCGCCATAAAAGAATGTGAAAGGATGTATCCGATTTTTAACGTTGTCTTGACCAAAGGCATGGAACCCAAACAAGCCCTCTACCCCATGATGATGGAAACCATCGGCCAAGCTTAAAAAATTGCTCTAATAGACCATTATACAAACTTAAAAGTTCGGA
>CALXWF010000062.1 GCA_944392285.1 uncultured Alphaproteobacteria bacterium
GATATTCATATCCGTGCGATAATATAATGCCGCCAAGAAAAAGAGAACGGAAAATGATACTAATAAGGTTCCGATTATTAAAACCCGTTTATACATGGCACAGACTCCTGGCCGCCTTTTGGTTGCGACGATTTATATACCCTACTATGCCCCATAAAAGAAGCAAAATTAAGGCCGGTAAGATAAAAGTATTTATTACGATAATTTGGTTTATCTTGTGTTTTACGGTAGTTTTTAGACGATAATCCAAAGATTTGCGCGCTTCTTCAAGCTCTGCAATTTGACGATTAAGATCTTCAATTCCTATCATGATGTTGAGCTTGTTTGTCGTATTGGGGGCTTGGCGCTCTTGATTTAAGATTGCCAGTTGTTTTTGTTTTTGCCTCAGCTCTTTGTTGAGTTCTTCATATTCCGTTACATATTTATCGTCAATCTTTTGGGTTAAGATTTCTTTTGGGGTAATGTTGTTGAGGTCAATTTGGCGCCGCGGCAAAGCCAAAATATCTGTCCTGCCGGCCAAATAATCTACCAAGCGCTGCATGAAGAGGCCGTTATCGGTTAAAGGAATAATCTCTGAGGCATCTGATTTTGTGCCGCTGCTCCAGAGGGCGTCATCTAATATGTCAATATCACTGATAACGGCAAGGCGTCCGGGAGCAATTGAGGCGGCTAAAAACGGCATAAATTTATCAGAAACCTGTAAGCCTTCATAATAGCCCTTGCTAAAAGATGAATTAAAGCTTCCCTCGCTCAAGGCAGCTAAAACAAATAATTGCTCCGGATAATGCACCAGATTTGATGTGTCTTCCAGGCTTGATAGTTTGGCAGTTTCTGCCTTTTGGCTGAAAGTGTTTTGTTTTAGGCTTATCAGCGGTGTGACCTTATATTCGGCACTGCTTGCAGTTACCAGTCCGCCGGCTGTTTTGAAACTGATTTTTTGTAAATCTGAAGTTACAAGATGTTTGAGATTAAAATGTTTTGATGAAGTTGTAAGCCAAAGCGGATAAGTTTTCATCTCGCCGTTTATCATCGTTGAAACTGCGGAATCTTGACTGCCGACCAATTGTTCGGGGATTAAAAATATGCCGGCTTCTTGCAGCAGAGCGTTGATTTGCGGCATTTGCAAATTTGGATATCCTTGGCGGCGGGTTTGGATTTGCGCATCATTATCTACTAAAAGCAAAATGTTGCCCCCTCTTAGCAAATATTGGTCAACGGCATAGGCAAGGCCTTTTGTCATCGGTGAGGTTAAGAGCAAAATTAAGACTTTTGTATCCTGAGGAACCTCTGCAATCAGAGGGGAAAGCTCTTGTAATTGATAGTCTTGCTGCAGTAAGCGGCCAAAATTTGATTTTTGGATAAATTGCTGAAATTCGGGAGCGATAACACTTATCTTATAGGATTGCTCAAGAGAAAGTGTTGCTAAAGCGCGGCTGATTTCTTGCTCCAAAAGATTACTTCTATTGCTGTCAAAATACGGAATGACCAGATGTTCCCCTGCTTTATTGATAATTTCCAGTCCGAAATAGAGCTTTTCACCGCTTACTGAGGTAAAGGCTTTAATTCCGACTTTTTCTGCTGATTTTGCTGCTTCAGAATAAGGCTGAGGATTGATAATTTGCAGTTTGAGATTGCCGTTTGATGCAGCTTGAAACTTACGCAACATTCGTAAAACATATTGGGCATATTGAGCCTGTGCCGTGTTTTCAGCTCCAAGTGAGGCTGATAAGTATAATTTTGCGTATAGCGGAGATTTTAGTTCAGACGCAATTTTTTGAGCCGGTTTTGACAGGCTGAAACGGCTGTCTTCGGTAAGGTCTGCTTTGATGGGGGCAAATAACAAACTGCCGCCGAGGTTTAGAAAAATAAAAGCCATGCTTATGAAAATGAGGCCGCAAAATGCCGGCATTCGCTTTTTGTCGGCAAGTATTAAATAATTTATAGCAAGCGGAAATACTATTAATAAAACAAAGTAAAATAAGTTATCAAGCCCCGGTTGACCGGATATGAAGTCGGCATAATGTTTGCCGAAATTAAGCGCTAAAGTCAGCTCTGCCGCCGAGTTTTCCGGCGATAAGAGGTGATAGATGATATAGTCGGGTTTGGCTATGATTATGGACCAACCGCATAAGAGCGCCAAAATATAGGCAACAATCGGGCTTTTGCAAAAAGCCGAAACGGCACAGCCGATTGCACAGATTGCGCCGGAAACCAAAAGGCATCCGAGATAGGCAGAAAAAATATTTAAATTATCCAGCGGGTAAAAACTACTTATATAGCCCCAAAAAAGCATGCTTAACACCAGCAAAAGGCCGCAAAATATCCAAGCTGCACAGAATTTTCCCAAAATAATCGAGCCATAGCTTAGGGGTTGCGTTAACAAAAATTCGGCCGTACCTGATTTGTTTTCTTCTGCCCAAAGGCGCATCGTTAAGGCGGGGATCAAAAGTGTGAAAATATCACTTTGAAAATAGAAAAAAGAGAATAATCTGCTGTTGTCTACATTAAAAAATGCCCCAAGATAAAAGGTTGTCAGCATTGATAATAATAAATAGCCGCCAATCACAAAATATGCCAGGCCGGTTTTGAAAAACGAAAAAAATTCTTTGCGCAAAATTTGAATAAAGGCTTGAAACATGGCTCACCTATCTGTCTGTCGTAATGGTACGAAAAGCGGTTTGTAAATCATTGTCTTCAGTCATATTCTTAAGCTCTTTTGGCGAGGTATCACGAACCAGTTTGCCGTGATTGAGCAAAATAACGCGGTCTGCCATGGCCTCAACCTCTTCCATAATATGGGTGGAAAACAAAACAATGTTTTTGTTGCCATATTCTTTGATGAGCTCACGAAATTCAAATTTTTGGTTGGGGTCCAAGCCTTCGGTCGGTTCATCCAATATGAGCACTTTGGGTCGGTATATCAGACAAGCAGCTAAGCCCGTGCGATGTTTGAAACCTTTTGATAAGGTTTCAATCTTTTGATTGATAACATTTTCAAGGCTTAGTCGGGCAATGACTTCTTCGGCCGCAGTCTTGAATTCTTGGCAAGAAAGGCCGTGTATTTGTGCCGAAAAGCGCAAAAATTCATAGACGCTCATCTCGCCGTATAGAGGGCAGTTTTCAGGAATGTAGCCAATGTTTTTTAAGGCTTCGGTTCTAGAGGTGATGATATCGTGTCCGGAAATACTGATTTCGCCGGAATCGGGGGCTAAAAAACCCGTCAGCAAGCGCAGTAAGGTGGTTTTACCGGCACCGTTCGGCCCCAAAAGGGCAACGACCTCGCCGCGGCTGATGCAAAAATTGATATTATTCAGCGCCTTACAGAGGCCGAAGTTTTTTGAAATGTTTTTTGCTACAATCATTTTACTTTGGCATTTAATTTTTTACTTTTTCTCAGTTTAGCAAGAAAATTTTAAATTTTAACAATTATTTTAATTTTTAAAATCTTTGGTGACAAAATTTTTATTTTATTCTATCTATATAGGTAATCAAAAAACATTTTACAGACGGAGTTGAAATGTCGGAAGATAAATATTCCAAGGAAGAGACAAGGTCTTTTAAAATCGGCCTCTATACGGCTTTGGTTTTGGGAGCCATCGGGGGTTATTTTGTTTTAGGAAAATCAAGCATAAAACATGTTGAAGATGGTGATTATTATCAGGTCTTTGCTCGTTATAATCGTACGGACGGTTTGTTGGTCGGTGATACGGTTCGTTTGTCGGGCATGAATGTCGGAAAAGTTATCGATGCAAAGCTTGATGACCATTTTAAGGCGGTTTTGACCTTGGAAATTAAAGAAGGTATTCATATTCCAGATGACAGCAGCGCTTCTATTGTCAGCTCCAGCATCCTTGGAACCAAATATATTGAAATTGAACCCGGCGGGTCTGAAGATTATATTCCGGCCGGCGGTGAGTTTAGCTATACACAAGATGCCATGGTTGTTGAAGAACTTTTGGATCGTATTGTCGGTATCGGTAAGGCTAATCGCGAAAATCAGGCTAAAAAATGCCGCCCCGATAATGTTGCCGATGCCCAAGCTAATCAAAATTCATAAAATAAAACTTAGGAGAGATTCATGAATAAGAGACCAGTTGAAACCATTATGGGAATCGTTGTCGTTGCGGTTGCCGCTTTCTTCTTATATTTTGCTTATACGGTTTCAGATTTGCAAGTTGTTAAAGGTTATAATGTTACAGCTCATTTTTTTTTTTTTTTCGGACTTAATGTCGGTTCTGATGTCAGAATTAACGGTATTAAGGTCGGTACGGTGGTTGCTCAGACCTTAAACAGTGATAATTATGAAGCTGAAGTTAAAATGAGTATTGCTCCTAATATCAAACTGCCGGTTGACAGTACGGCCGTTATTGTCAGTGACGGCTTGGTCGGTGATAAATTTATTAAAATCGAACCTGGAAAAGACCAAAAATTGTTGGCTGACGGTGATGTTCTTACTAAAACCAAAGATTTTAAGACTTTGGAAGATATGGTCGGCGAAATCATTTTTATGGTGACAGATGATGGACAGCAAGATAACTAAATATAGTTTATTTTCAATTCTTAGCTTGCTTATCGGTGTTCCGGCTCAGGCTAAAGAGATTGATACAAATATGGCACAGATGCAGGCTATGGATAAAATTACCGGCCGCGTCAGTGTTATTGATGTGCCGGTTAACGGTGAAACGCGTTTCGGCAGTTTTTCTATTGTGGTCAGAGCTTGTAAAACTCGTCCGCCGGAAGAAACCCCCGAGAACTATGCCTTTGTTGATGTCGTTGACAGTTATGACAGTGAAAAGCCCGTAAATATTTTTAAGGGGTGGATGCTTTCTTCCTCTCCGGCTCTTAATGCAGTTGCTCACCCGATTTATGATGTGTGGCTTTTAAAATGCTATGACGGAGAAGTTGACAAGAGCAAACTCTTGACCGCTGATCAATTAAAGGCTCGAGATGAAATTGCCAAAGCCGAAGAAAAAACTCCGGCCGCTATTTTGAAGCCGGAGGTTAGCGCGGAAATTGCCAAAGAAGAGAATGAGGAAAATAAGAAAAATGAAGAAGCTGCGGTTGAGGCCTCTGAAAATGCTGAAACTCAGCAGTCTTTGGAAACGCTTTCTCAGACACAAGAGCCAAGCCTTGAGCCTCTGCCTCAGGTAGAAGTTGATGAAGATGCTCCGAAATCTTTAATTAATTTGCCTTCTCCTCAGCCTCAAGAAGCTTCTGAAAAGACTTCTGTTGCAGAGCAAAAAGATGATAAGGGCATGGAGGCGGAAGCTCAGTCCCCTGCTCTAATCTCAAACGAAACGGAAGCAAAGGAAAACCTTGTTAAAGATGGCAATGATGAAGTTGCCCCTCAGGTTACGGAGGCTCCTGCCGAAAACACAGAAACCGTCGTTGAAGAAGAAACAGAAGAACAAGAAGCTGAACCTTTGGTTGATGAACAGTTTATTGATTTCAGCGCAGAGGAAGTTCCTGAAGACAGCTTTGATTTGAATGTTGATGCTTTAAGAGTTCAATAACAAGCATATCCTCAAAAAAATAACCCCGCGTTTGCGGGGTTTATTTTTGCTTTGTGTTATTTTTTCCAAAAGCTGCGGGTAAATACGACAACTACGGTTAAGACCTCAAGACGGCCAAGCAGCATGGCAAAAGAGCATATCCATTTGGCGGTGTCGGAGAGCGGCGCAAAGCTTCCGGCCGGGCCGATAAGATTGCCGACACCGGGGCCGGAATTGGTAATGCAGCCGATGATGCCGCTGAAGGCAACCGTTAAGTCAAGCCCTGTTAAAGCCAACAAAAATGTTAAGATGACAATACTGAAGATAAATGAACTAACAAAGAAAAATACTGAATTTATAATAGTGTCATCTACGGCTAATCCGGCAACTTTTACCGGCGTAATACGATTTGGTTCAGTAGCATTAATAAAAGATTTCTTTAAGTAAGCAAAAATGACTTGCCAGCGGAATATTTTGATTCCGCCGGAGGTCGAGCCCGTGCAGCCTCCGGTTAATGCAAATATAATAAAAATTGTTTGCGTAAAGGCCCCCCATAACATGTAATCTGTTGAGAAATATCCGGTGCTGGTCGTTATGGAAATGATGTTAAAAGAGGCATAGCGCAGAGCTTGCCATAAATCATATTTGCCGATAAGTGTCAGCCAAAAGGCCGTCCCTAAAATGTAGCAGGCTAAAACTTTTAGAAAGAACGGAACTTGTGCCGTGCGGAAGCCGGAGCCTTCACCGTGGCGCCAAATTACCAAATACCAGGTTAAAGGCAGAGAGCCGGCAACCATGGCAAGCATCAGTACAAATTCTATCTTGAAATTATTAAAATAACCGACTGAGGCCGTTTTGGTTGAAAAACCGCCGGTTGAAACCGAGGTTAAAGCATGATTTATGGCATTAAACCAATCCATGCCGACGATTTTAAGCCCAGCCGTCGTTAAAACCAGAAGCAAAACATAAACGATGATAATTCGTTTTGCTATGTAACTGATTTTTGGTAAAACTTTGTCATTGAAGTCGGAATTTTCTCTTTGAAATATCCGTATGCCGCCGATACCTAAAAACGGTAACAGAGCAACTGCAAAAACCACAATCCCGACCCCACCCAAGCCGTTTAATAATGAACGCCAAAATAAAATGGCGCGCGGCGTGTTGTCTATGTCGGTTAAAATGGTGGCACCCGTGGTGCTGATGCCTGATGTTGCTTCAAAAACGGCATCGGCCAGATTATCGCATACTCCGAACAGCAAAAAAGGAATAGACGCCAAAAAGGCTATGGAAAACCAACTGATAACCGTTAGCAAATAACCTTGTTGAAGCGTGATTTTTTCAATTTTGGTGTGGTTGGCTAAAAATAAAGAAAAACCAATAAATAAAGAAACAATTGCCGAGGTAAAAAAATGCGACCAAGTGGCTTGGCTGTAATAGATATCGGCAATAGCCGGAAAAAGCATGGCCAGTCCCAAGACGCTGATAAAATATCCGCTAATCATTAAGACTGGCTGCCACATGGCTTTTTCCTTTCTTGCTTTTTAGAGGGCTACATCTGCCGACAGGCCGGCATCAACCAAGGCTTGGTTGAGGTTTAGTGTTCCGACATAACAAAAACCTGTCGGAACTCCTTGGTTGGTATAGGCATCTATCAGACATTTGACAACTTTTCCGGCCGTTAGGTCTCTGAGATATCTGTAGGCATCAAAGCCTTGAGCCGTTTTGGGGTTAACGTATATGCCATATAAGAAGAGTCTGGTTCCTTTTATCTCAAGCTCATTGGCATTTACGATATGGGCAATTCCCGTAAGCTCTTGTGTCTCCGGCAAATAAATAAGGTCAAGGCTTTGTTGGCGCTGTATTTTATTGGTCGGCATTATAACAGATGCTTGAGGTTCTACCGTCGGAATCGGAGACGTTTTTTCCACTTGTTTCGGGGCAACCGGTGTCGGCTGCGTCTCTGATGCGACCGGTTCTTGTTCCATTACATCTATGGTTTTGGTTTCTCCGGTTGCTTTTTCAAAGCTTTGACGGCGAAGCTCTTGCGGAGTGGTTGCGGGAACGGCAACGACTAATTCTTTGGCAGGCGTTGCCTTCTCTTCTGACTTGACGAAGTCAGGTAATGAGATTTTGCTCAAATATTTGTCGGCTTGTTGATTGAGCCCCTCACCGGCTTTAGAGAATATCCCTTGTATTTTGTGCCAATACCACAGGTGCACCTCGCTCGGTTTGGCGCCGATAAAGGTGGGAATTATATATAAGGCCAAGAGTATCGGGATAACAATAAGAGGTTTGCGAAAAGGTAATAAAATAAACATTACCGTTTTGTTTAAGAGTTTTAGCAAACCTCGGCTCGGGCCGACGGCATTCTTATCTGTCTTTTTAATCATTGTTTGTTGCTTCCGTATTTGTTTTTTAACTCTTCAAGTCTTTCCGGCGTAATACGCTCAAATAGCATATCTCCGACCGTAAACTTGTGACCGGGTTTTAGGGCCTCAATTTCTTTGGCGACATTAAAGTCTTTCAAAGAAGGCATATCTTTTTCCTCTAAACCAAATTTAGCTAAAGCTGCTTTGGAAATTTGCGGCATTATCGGTGCACTGATAACGGCAAAAATGCGGATTAAGTTGATGCAAATGCGCAAAATGGCCGCGGCACGCTCTGGGTTCTCTTTAATTACGGACCAAGGCTCGGTAACGGTAATGTAGTTATTTCCCTCTACCCAGACGGCACGCAGCTCGTTTAAGGCTTTGCGGAACTCCATTTCGTTCATGTATTTGATGTAATTATCAATCTTTTCTTGCAAGGTGGCAATCAGCTCGCGGTCAACGGCTTCCATATCGCCGCCGGCGGGAACTTCTTCACCGAGTTTGGATGCCGTCATTTTTAAAACACGTGAAGCAAAGTTGCCCAAAACGCCGTTTAAGTCTTTGTTGACGGTAGCGGCGAATAAGTCAAAGCTGAAAGAAGAATCCGAGCCTTCGGGGGCGTTTGCCATTAACCAATAACGCCAATAGTCAGCCGGAAATTCTTTAACAGCATCTTCGGCAAAAATACCGCGATTGGCTGATTTTGAGAATTTGCCGCCTTCATAGGTCAGATAACTCATGCCTTTAAGATAGTCCACTTGAGTCCAGGGTTCTTCAGTGCCGATTAATGTGGCAGGAAAAGAAATGGCGTGATAAGGAACATTGTCTTTGCCCATGAATTCAACATGACGCACATCTTTGGCATCATACCACCAGTCTTTCCAGTTGCGGTTTTTGGGGTCGGCATCTGCCCATTGTTTGGTAATGCCGATATAACCAATCGGTGCATCAAACCAAACGTAAAAGACTTTGTCTTCAAAACCGGCTTTGGGTACGGGGAAACCCCATTTCAAATCACGGGTAATGCAACGTTCTTTTAAGCCTTCTTTAAGCCATTTACGGGCAATGGAATAAGCAACATCCGGCCAGAAAGGTTCTTTGGTCTTGAGCCAAGCGTCCAGTTTTCCCTCGAGTTTGGGCAAGGTTAAAAACAGGTGCTTGGTTTCTCTGATTTCAAGATTGGTGCTGCCAGAGATGGTGCTGCGCGGGTTAATCAGCTCTGTCGGATCTAAAACTTTGGTGCAGTTTTCACATTGGTCACCGCGGGCTTTATCATAGCCGCAATAAGGACAAGTGCCGGTAACGTATCTGTCCGGCAGGAAACGTGCATCATCAACGGAGTAGAGCTGTTTTATCGTACGCTCTTCAATGTAGCCGTTTTTATCCAACTGCTCAAAAATATGATAGGTCATCTCTTGGTTTTGAGCACTGGAGGTGCGACCAAAACAATCAAATGACAGCTCAAAATCTGCATAGGTTTGTTTGTGGCGATTGTGATATTTGGTGCAATAATCTTCAACAGCCATTCCCTCTTTTATGGCACCGACTTCAGAAGGTGTGCCGTGCTCATCAGTGCCGGCAATGTATAAAACTTCATGTCCCATCATTCGCATGAACCGTGCATAAACGTCAGAAGGCAACAGACAGCCGACCATATGGCCCAGATGGGGCACGCCGTTTACATAAGGCAATGCGGAAGTAATTAAAATTTTTGACATAAAGTTTTCTCCATTAAAATATTTTGTTATTTTGTTTTTTAGCCTGCAAATCTTACTACATTTTGAAAATTTCTCAAGTGAAAAAAACAGCTTTTTTGTTTGTCGAATTTTGTGTGTTTTGTCTATTTACATCAGAGATTTTTTATGCTATATTTGGGAGCAATAAACAGATTATTAATTCTTAAATAAAATTACTATGGAAACAGTAGAAATCGGTGCTTCCAACGTTAGCGCATTCGCAGAAATCAATGAATTTTGTTATATCGGAGATAAGTGTAAAATCGGCGATGCAAAGATTGGATACGGGTATTTGCCGCATAGAACTGAATTTGACACGGTTATACAAGATGGGGTTACCATTCATGATAATGCGCTTATTTTAAAAGGAGCGCAGATTTGTGAAAACTCGGTCATTGCCGAAAACGTTAAAATCGGTGAAGGTGCTTATATCGCCCCAAACAGCCTGATTAAGGCTCATGTTTTGCCTTTTGAATCTTTTGACGGCAAAACACTCGGGGTACACAAACGCGCCTTAATTGATTTTGTCGGCATGGAAAAAGGCTTTGAGGTCGTGGAAAAATTTATTCGCGACTTGCGAAAAGCTAAAACCCCGGAAGCCCGCAAAAAATTGGTGCAACAAGTCTGCGCCGAAAATTCGCAACATAAGAATTATCCCCTGCAAGAAGCAATAGGGATAATCTCAATGTTTATTGAATAAGAAAGCCGCTTATTGCGGCTTTTTTTATTGCTTGAGTTTTTTTCTTAAGAATTCCGGCAGCTCCGGCAAAGATGAGGCACCGGCTGCTTTCATGTGTCCGCCGCCACCGAAAGAGGCTGCGATTTTGGATACGTCTACGTTATCTTTATCTGTATAAAATGAAAGATTCCAACCGTTTCGCTTGTTCATAAAGAAGTTAATCATGACGTCATAATCTTTAATATTGGGCAGAGAGTCAAAAAACTCTGAATAGCCCTGCGGCATATTGGCGCAAATGCATTTTAAACCATTTATCTCACTTTCAAAGGCAAGACTGCGTACCAGACGGTAGTTGCGTACTTTTATCCAAGAGAGAATCGACTCACCTTTATCAACCATGGCGTTGATATCAATTTCATTGTTTATGAGCTTGGTCCATATGTCATCTTGCGGACGATTAACCCCTAATGACTGAAAAGCATATTCAAACGGGCGCACTCTTTTGTCGCGCAAGTCAAATAGATCATTCAACCCAATCAGACGTATGCCTTCAGGAAGCTCTTTATCGGGATAAAAATATTCCCAAGTCAAAATAATGGCTGCCGTCCCTATCCGCCGCAGACCTTTTATCGGTTGATATTGGCCGGTGGCCATAAGCTCGTCATATTCTTTAATGACGGAAATGTGGTGGTCAATCCAAGTAAAATCTATCTTTTCACTTAATTCAAACATAAATTTTATCGGTAAAGCAATGTCACATACCACAATTTTGTCGTGCTTTTTTATTTCATCATAAGGGATTTCCATATCATGATTGAGGCCTAAGAACTCTGCTTCGGGGTAAATACTTCTGACAACTGCGGCCGAACCTTTACCATCATGGTCGGCAACGTGATATATACATAGCATGATATGGTCCTTTCTGTCTTCTCTTTTATTCTTTTATATATATATATTCTAAAACTCAATTATTAAATTATCGTAAGCGGGGCGAACATTTTCCGGGGTTAATGTATCTACCGTATCATAATCACATTCATTGGTCATGTGATTAATAATAACCTTCTCAGGGTTTATTTTGTTTATGACTTGCAATACTTCTTGTAAACTTGCGTGTTGCACCTCTCCTTTTAATGTCGTTAAGGGAATGATCATAAGCTTAGGCCGACAGGCTATCATTTTGTAGGCACTCGGCGGCAAAGATTTGAAATCTGCTATATGTACATAAACCCCATCATCAAACACATAACCCAAACACTCGGGGCAATGGTCTTTCATTTTTATCGGCGTTATCTTAACTCCTTTTATATAAAAAGGCTGGTTGGCCTTAATAAGGTTGGGTATCAGACTTGCCTTGCGAATAACATTATTTACTTTTTTGGGCGAGGCTATCAAATAATCAAAACGGCGCTTTATCTGCTTGGTGGTTAAGCGTCCGGCATAAAAATTAAGACTTTGACGACTGATGCGGTTGATTTCTCGCAAGTCATCAATTCCGTGTAAGTGATCGGCGTGGCAATGCGTGTATAAAACACCGTCTATATCTCTGATGTTTTGATTAATTAGCTGTGTGCGTAAATCAGGACAAGTATCTATCAGTAACTTTATCCCCCTATATTCAATATAGGTTGTGGTGCGCAAGCGATTGTTTTTCAGATTTTCAGGGTTGCAGCTTCCCCAACCCGTTCCCAGAGCCGGCACGCCCGGAGCGGCCCCTGCCCCCAATATCACGATTCTGTTTCTCAAAATGAAAATCTCCCTTTATCGCTGGCTTTGCGGAACAGCTTTTCAAAATTGTCTGAGGTTATTTGTGCCAGTTTGGCAAAAGGAATGTCTTTTATTTGGGCTAATTTTTCGGCCGTATAACGCACATATCCCGGCTCGTTACGTCGCCCCCTCATAGGACAAGGCGCCAAAAACGGCGCATCGGTTTCAACCAAAAGCCGCTCCAAGGGAATATCTGCAAATATCTCACGCAAATCTTGCGACTTGTTAAAAGTGATAATGCCAGAAGCTGAAATGTAAAACCCTATTGATAAGGCAAATTCAGCCAGTTTTCTTGAAGAGGAAAAGCAATGAATAACACCCGTAAAAGGTTTTTGCTTATAATATTCATCTAAAATGGCTATGGTATCTTCATCGGCATCTCGGGTGTGGATAATCAGCGGCAGGCCGGTTTCTTGCGCGGCCTTAATTTGCTCGATAAATACTTTTTTCTGAACATCAACCGGAGAATAGTCGTAGTAATAATCTAACCCACATTCACCGATGGCAACTATTTTTTTGTGTTTTGAGGCTTCTATAAAGTCTTTGGCTTTAATATCTTCAAAGCTCTTGGCTTCATGCGGATGAACGCCGACAGCCGTATATATAAACGGGTATTTTTCAGCCAGTTTTAATTGGTTTTCCAGTTCACCGATATTGTTTCCGGCATCTAAAATGGTGGTGACGCCGTTTTCTTTGGCGCGGTTTAAGATTTCTTCCAAATCTTCTTCAAAATCATTGTAGTCGAGATGACAATGACTATCAATCAGCATTTTTTATCCTTTTACACAAGTTATTAAGAATGTTTAGTAACGCTTGTCTTTTATCTAAATTCAGGCGTTCGGTTTCGTCAAAAATTTTAATGGCATCTTCCCAGACGGAAATTAGTTCTGCGCCGTTGTTCATGCTCTTTATGCTATCTGTCATAAACTTTAAGATGATTTCCTTGTTGAGAAAATAACTTTCTTCATCTGCAGCGGCGCTTGTACAAAAGTCAAGCAGTTGACTTAGTGAAAAACGTTCTCCGGTTTGTGCCAATTTGGCTAGGTCATCATAACGTGAAACAGCATCAGAATCTGCATAATTTAAGGCTTTGCCAATGCTGCCTTCAGAGAGTTTTGCCAGTTTTTTTATTTTGTCTTCGTTAAGCTCAGGGCGGTAGCGGCGCAGCAAACTGGCAACGATTTCCGCCTTTAGGGGAGCAAGGTGCAGTTTGGCACAGCGTGATTTGATGGTCGGCAGCAACTTGCCCGGATTGTGGCTGATTAAAATGATAACAGTCTTATATGGCGGTTCTTCCAAAATTTTTAAAATCGCATTGGCACCGGCGAGGTTCATTTCATCTATGCTGTCAACAATAACTACGCGCCAGCCGTCACTCGCGGACTTATGTGATAAAAATTCATGAATGGTGCGGACATCATCTATCCGGATAACAGCTGACTTTTTGAGCGTTTTTAACTCGTCTTCAGCCATTGCCTCGCCGCTTTTGATGGCTTTTAGAATCTTTTTGCGGTCTGTGTCTATATAATCGCGCTCGATAACCTTAAAGTCCGGATGCGCGTTTCCGGCCATAAGTTTAAATACCGGATTATCCGCTCCGATTGCCAAAGAGGTATAAATTTCTTTGCGTGTTTCATCTGCGGCCAGCAAAAAACGTGCAAAACGATAAGCCAAGGTAGCTTTGCCGATGCCTTGAGTGCCGGAAATGAGCCAAGAATTATGCAAGCTGTTGTTTTTCCATGCATTAAGCAACATCTGTTCGGCCGCCTCATGACCTAAGAGACAGGTATTTACACGCGGAGAAAAATTATCGCTTTGATTCTCGTCGGTCATCTATTTTATGCCAAACCTCTCACTGATAACACGGACAATTTCTTGGTGCAGATTTTCTATAGTCGTATTTGCATCCAAGATCACAAAACGTTGCGGTTCGCTTTTTGCAATTTCTAAAAAGCCTTCACGCAATAAGTTATGAAATTCAAGCCCGCGGCTTTCAAATCTGGTCTCTTTTTCACTCATGGTGCCGGCTTTGGCAAAAGAGCGTTCTAAGCCGATTTTGGGGTCAATATCCAACAAAATCGTTAAATCAGGCTTAAAATCTCCGGCAACCAAATGATATAAGGAATCCAGCGTTTCGCGGCGGACTCTTTGTTTGTAGCCGAAAAACTGATAAGCAGTCGTCGAATCGGCGTAGCGGTCGCTTAATAACCATTGCCCTTGTTCTAATGTCGGCCAAATTTTTTGGGTCAAATGTATTCTTCTGTCGGCATAATAGAGCAAAGCTTCGGCTACGGGGTCCATTTTGTCTTTATCCCCGCAAACCAACAGGCGGCGGATGTCTTTGCCGACTTCGGTGCCGCCGGGCTCTTTGCTTTCAACACATTCAACCCCGTGAAGGCGCAACCATTCGGCCAATAATTTCAGCTGGGTGGATTTCCCCGTGCCTTCGCCACCTTCAAAGGTGATGAATTTTCCTTGCATTATTTTGCTCCGAATAACAAATAGCTTAAGTTTGCACGGATACGCCCCAAAATGCCGAGACGCTCAACATTTTTATCTGCCAACAAGGGGACCTCAAGTGTTTCGCCCTCGGGAATTTCAACCTTGAGCGTTCCTAAGCGATCGCCGATTTTAATCGGTGCTTTAACCGGCTTATCATAAATGGCCGTCAGTTTGACGTCGTTTAATTGATTTTTGCGGATTGTCCGACGCAAAGTCTCAGGAATTACCAAGCCGACACTTTCTTCTTTACCCATCCAAACGGGAAGCTCCGTTACTTTGGTGCCTTGGCGCAAAATTGTGTAATTATCAAATTCACGGAAGCCCCAATTCATAATTTTATCTGCTTCTTCAGAGCGTTCTTTGTTGGATTTTAAGCCAGTCATAACCCCGATTAAACGACGATTACCCTTTTTAGCCGAGGCAGTTAAACTAAAGCCGGCTTCTTCCGTGTGGCCGGTCTTCAAACCGTCGGCTGCCGGCATGCTGTATAACAGCGGGTTGCGGTTGCCCTGCTTAATACCGTTGTGTGTATATTCTTTTTGTGAAAAAATATGATAATATTCAGGAAATTCGGTGATGATTCTTCTTGCTAATTTGGCCAGATCTTCAACAGACATCCGATGGTCGGGATGCGGCCAACCGGTGGCATTGGCAAAATGGCTGTGGTTTAAGCCTAACTCTTTAGCTTTTTGATTCATGGCCATAGCAAAGTCTTCTTCGCTGCCGCTGATGTTTTCCGCTGCGACAATACAAGCATCGTTGCCGGATTGAACAATAATGCCCTGCAACAAGTCGCCGACACGTACTTTTTCGCCGATTTTTAAGAACATGGTTGAGCTGCCGCTGGCTGCCCCACCCTTGCGCCAGGCATTTTCACTAACGGTAAAGGTGTCATCTAGGGATAAGGTGCCGTTTTTGATTTTATCAAAAATCATATAGATGGTCATCAGTTTGCTCATTGAAGCCGGCGGTACCATTTTTTGCGCTTCTTTTTGGTAAAGAATTTGCCCGGTTTCATAATCCATTAAAATCAGATTGCGCGCTTGAGTTTCCAGTGCTTGCGCCGAGGTCGACAGACTTAACGCAAATAAGAAGGAAGAAAGAAACATTTTGTTTTTTGATAACATCTTAATCACCTTTTTAGTTCTTAATCTTGGACAATTTTGGCATTATAGACGCCGAAATTTTTGATTTTTGCCAGTGTAACGTCGGCTTCCGTTTGATAATTATACGGGCCTATACGGACACGATAAAAGCGGTTGCCGTCAATATCTGCGGGAGATATCGTGGCAGAGCCGAATTGTTTGAGTTGAGCTTGCAGTCTGTCTGCGCTGCTGCGGCTCGTGAAAGAGCCTGCCTGAATATAATAACTGCCGCCGGCTGAGCTCGTGCGCCCGTTTTGGGCTACGGATTCTGCCCCGTAAAGTTCTAGCGGGTCTTTTTGTTTGTAGGTTTGCATAGGTTTTATCGGTGCGGAAGATACGGTTTTGACCGGTTCATAGCTTTCTCCGGTTAGGGCCGCTTTCAAACGACGGCTTTCTTCTGCTAAAATTTCAACCCTGACTTTGGTTACACCCTTTTCTTTATAGCCTAAAAGTTGGGCCCCGCGTTTGGAAATGTCAATAATGCGATTCTTGGCAAAAGGTCCTCGGTCATTTACCCGCAAAACCAGAGAACGCCCATTTTCAAGATTGGTTACTCTGACAATGGAGGGTAAGGGTAAAGTGCGGTGTGCCGCGGTCAAGGTGTTCATATCATAAATTTCACCATTGGCCGTATATTTAGCGTGAAAGTCTTCACCATACCAAGAGGCCATACCAACCTCGGAATAGTTGTAGTCCTCTTCGGGATAGTACCATTTCCCCATAATTTTATAAGGCTTTCCGACCTTGTAGGTGCCGTTTTTGCCGCTGATGGCATTGCGTTGCGAATAGCGTCCGCCCAAGTCATCAGAAGCACAACCGCTTAAAAACAAGGCTGCACCCAGTAAAACAAAAAGTATATTGGTTTTTATCTTATGCATAAGTTTTCCCGTCTTATAAAAATTGCTTGGGATAATTTACCCTCTTTTTTATAGAGAGTAAAGCAGCTTCTTTTGCTTGTGTAATTTTATTTTTTATTTGCTTTTCTCGGCTGAACAGGAACGGCAAAGCCGATTTCGGGATTATATTTGTTAATTTTTTGCAGCAAGCGATAGTCCGGATAGCCATCTGCCGGCAGACGAGCCTCTTTTTGGATTTTTTGAATGGCCGCTCTGGTCTGAGAGCCGAGTTGCCCGTCTTCTTTAAGCTCAAACCAACCGAGCTTGTTGATGAAGGCTTGAATTTTCATGATGTCATCGGTTTTTAAGCGGACAGCCGGATCTTTGGTCGCCGGTTGCCATGCTTTGTCTGATTTTATATAATCTGCCAGAGTTCCAATTGCCAAAGCATAGTTTTCGGAACGGTTCCATTTCATGATTATGCGGAAATTGTCCATTATCAGGTAAGCGCGCCCTTTTTTGCCCTCAGGAATAATAATTGAGGCTTTGGCGTCAAGCGGTAGGTTCAATTTGCGTCCGTCGGCAGATTTGATGCCGATTTTTTGCCATTCGGCTATGGTTTTGCTCTTTTGACGGCCGGTCTCGGTAAAGTCAAAATTCCAAGGGAGCGTAACCGTTACCCCCCAAGGCTCTCCTTTTTGCCAGCCAATGGATGACAAATAATTGGCGGCGGAGGCCGCAGCATCTTCAAACGAGTGCCAAATATCAATTTTACCGTCCTCATTCGCATCAACGGCATAAGCGTTAAATGTGCCGGGCATAAATTGAAAATGCCCCATGGCTCCGGCCCAAGAGCCTTGCATTTGTTCGGGGGAGATGTCCCATTTATCCATAATTTGTAAGGCCTGAAATAATTGTTCGCGGAAGAATTTCGGGCGGCGACGGTCATAGCTTAAGGTAGTTAAAACCTCTATAACCTCATAATTTCCGAAATTGCGCCCGAAGTTGGTTTCTATGGCCCAGAAAGAAATAATATATTCTGACTGCACACCGTATTTTTTTTCAAGTTTATTTAAGAGCGGTTTGAGCTCTTTATGGCGCTGTCTGGCCTCATTAACGCGTTTTTTGGTAATAACCCGATTGAGATAATCTGTTGAGGTGTATTGGAATTCCGGCTGTTTACGGTCTATTTTTACGACTTCGGGACTTTCATGATAATAGTCTTTGGCAAAGGCTTTTTTTAGAGTCTTTTCTGAGATGCCGCGTTCCGACATTTCAGTCTTCAGGTCTTTAAGCCAAAGATTATACTCATCTTTTGGCGTGAGTGTTTTGGCACCGCAAGCGGCGAGCATTAAAGACAAACTCAGTGCTGAAACGGCAATTTGGCGGCATATTTTCACAATTTTTCTCCCTTGCTTGTTTTTATATAAAACGTCTAAGATTGAAAAATCGTTAAAAATCAGCTTTAAAATATCGTTTTTTCGCCTTTTCGTTGTTTTTTAAGCGCCAATATTTGCGAAATTCGCATAAACTGTTTTGGATGTCATGCAGGCAAAGGTAAGGCGCATTGGGATAATCGGCGTTTTTCCAGCGGACTTGTTGCCAATCTTTGCCGCTGCGTTTTTTTAATGCCGAAAATTCTTGTTCTTGAATGGCATATAGGTAACGACACTTTGCATCTGCTTCTTTTTTTGAGAGTTTGTCTTGGAAGATGATATTTAATCCCCAGTGAGCTCCTGGACCTACGATTAAAAAGTCATCAGCCGTATAGCTGACAAGGTCCGTGGCATAACTGGCGTCTAAAAGAATCTGTCCGGAAAGGAACGGCCCGGCCATCGGAACATGATGTTTGATGATTTCAAGGCCGTTTTTCGGTGTTGAGTTGTAAAGATCGTGATAATATGTCTCTATTTTGCCCGCCAAATCTTTGAGCATCAGCAAAATTTGTATATGTTTGTCGTGCGGGCGATATTGTTTGTCATAAGGGTGCGACGTAATCAGATAAGCATTGGAAAAAATGTTTTCTTGTTGTTTTATTGTATCAAAACGCTGTTCCAGAGCCGTAAAATTGAAGTTGTGTGGCTCTAAAGCCCCGCCAAAAAGATTTTCAACCGTGTCGCGCCGATTAAAAAATCTGTAGGCCGTCAGCGTAAAAAGTCTGGTTTGCGGGGGCAATGTCATATCGCAAATATATTTTTTTATGGCTAATGTTCCGGCGTCTAATTCGCGGTATACATTGCAAAATTTGTAATCTCTTAATATGGAATCTTGTGTCCAAGGAGCGGGCAAGGCAAGAAAATTTCGTCTATGCCATATTTCTTGCCTGTCATAAATAAACTCAAAAAATTTTTTAATTAATTCTGTCATTTTCTTAACCTCAGGCTTAATTATAGAGGTAATAAAAAATTTTTACAGAAGTAAATGTAAAAAAATACTTGACCTTTGGATAGTTATTGGCTAAATATTGCTCACAACACAGTAAAAGCCATGGAGAGGTGGCAGAGCGGTTTAATGCAGCGGTCTTGAAAACCGTCGAGGGCGCGAGCTCTCCGGGAGTTCGAATCTCCCCCTCTCCGCCAGTTACGGAAAAGCGCCCTTATCAGAGGGCGTTTTTTTGTTACTGTTGAGGAAGGGCAGATTTGAGCTCCCAAAGGGGAGTTCTACTTCTTTACAAATGCGGCGGCCACAGAGATCTACACCCTTTCCCTACATGGCCCTCTTCCGATCTGCAATGCTTAAGCATTGTTGAGGACAATCTCCCCCTCTCCGCCAGGTACGGAACTACGCCCTAATCCTCGGGCGTTTTTTTGTTACGGTTGAGGAAGGGCAGAATTGAGCTCCCAAAGGGGAGTTCGACTACAAGACAAAGGCGGGCGGAAGAACGCCGGTTGCCGGTTACGGCAATTGTCGCAGTGGAACGAGCAATGCTTAAGCATTGTTGAGGACAATCTCCCCCTCTCCGCCAGTTACGGAAAAACGCCCTTATCAGAGGGCGTTTTTTATTGCGTTTTTTTATCTTCAATTTGATTATAATTTATTAATAATTTTTTTGTAACATGGTGCCAATTTTAACAACAGGATGTGAACTATGTTTGCTTTTGAATATGATACCAGTATCGGTAAGATTACCCTTTATCAAAAAGAAGATGAGTTGGTGCGTTTGGCCCTAAACTCCGGCATTGATGAAGATTTTGAGATTGCGGAAACACCGCTGATAAAAGAGGCTTATAGACAGATAAGCGAATATCTGGACGGGAAAAGAGAGGCTTTTTCTTTGCCGCTTAATCCCTATGGCGCTCTTTTTTCTAAGAAAGTTTGGCGTGAGATTTGCAATGTGGAATATGGTACAACCATTTCTTATAAAGAACTGGCGGTACGCGTACATGCCCGTTATGCTTACAGGGCCGTATTAATCGGAGTTACGAAAAATCAGCTCCCGATTATTATTCCTTGTCATCGAATCACAGGGGTTGATTGTGCGTTGTGCGCTTTTCCGGGCGGGAAAGAGGCTGTCGCAAAATTACGTAAAATTGAAAGTTGTTATTAAGAGTTGAACATGAGTGAAAGTTTTTGTTTGCATAATGCGACTGTTTTAACCGGCTTTTCGGTTATGAAAAATTGTGCCGTATATGTTAAAGACCATAAAATTGTTGATGTTTTTAATGAAGAACGCTTTGCAAAAAAACAGTTTGCTCCCGATGTGCGCATAATTAATGCTAATAAAGCCTTTGTTGCCCCCGGGTTTATTGATACGCATATTCACGGTATCGGCGGTTTCGGAACCGATGATCAGAGCAGCGACTCCATCCTTAAGATGTCGGAGTTTCTCCCGCAATTCGGCGTTACAAGTTTTATTCCCACGCTTTATGCTGCCAAAGAAGAAAAATTGCTCCGCGATATTCAGGCAATCGTTGATGCCATGGGAAAAGAAAAAGGAGCAAAAATTCTGGGAATTCACTTGGAAGGTCCTTTTATTTCTCCGGAGCGTCTCGGTGTGCAGACACCGGATTCAATCTCTCCCGTTGATATTGATATGATGAAAAGACTCTGGGAAGCCTCTCAAGGGAAAATCATTAATATGACGGTTGCGCCCGAGCTTAAAGGAATGCGCGAGTTGGCGCTGTTTTGTATCGGTAAAGGGATTGTTTTGCAGGCCGGACACACAAATGCCACCTATGAACAAATGCTTGAAGGTATGCAGGTGCGTATTATGCATACGACCCATTTATTTAATGCCATGAGCCGTATTCATCATCGTAATCCGGGAGCTGTCGGTGCCGTGTTTATTCACCCCGAGATGTCTTGCGAACTGATTGCCGACGGCGTGCATATTGACCCGAATCTGATTAAGATGCTGGTACAATTTAAACCGATTGATAAGTTGGTTTTAGTTACCGATGCCTTAAAACCGACAAAGCAAAAAGCAGAGGTTTTAACGGCAAACGGGGAAGAAGTGTACTTAAACAAATGTTTTTATCGGAAATCAGATGATGTTATTGCAGGTTCAGCCTTAACCATGATTGAAGGCGTTAAAAATCTGATTTCTTGGGGGCTTTCGCAAGACCAAGCTATCAGAATGGCCTCCACGAACCCGGCCAGAATTATGAACCAGAATACAAAAGGCCTCATTGCACCGGGATATGATGCAGATTTGGTCATTTTTAATCAAAATTGTGAAATATTGGCGACCGTTATAGACGGAATGCTGCGTAATTATAATCAATCAGGAGATTAATATGAGAGTTATTATTAAAGAAAATCCGGAAAAATGTGCCGAATGGGCAGCCGCTTATATTGTAAAAAAAATTAATGATTTTGCTCCGACGCCGGAGAAACCTTTTGTTTTGGGCTTGCCGACGGGGTCTTCTCCCCTGCCCACTTATAAAAAATTAATTGAATATTATCGGCAGGGAAAAGTTTCTTTTGCCAATGTGGTAACTTTTAACATGGACGAATATATCGGTTTAGATGAAAATCATCCGCAAAGTTATCATTATTTTATGCATGAAAATTTTTTCAAATATATTGATATTAAGCCCGAAAACATCAATATTCTTAACGGAATGGCGCAAGATCCCGTTGCGGAAGCGGCCGCTTATGAAGAAAAAATTAAAAAATACGGCAAAATTAATTTGTTCTTGGGTGGTGTCGGTGCCGACGGGCATATTGCCTTTAATGAACCCGGTTCTTCATTGGTTTCAAGAACGCGTGTTAAAACGCTTACGACTGATACCAGAAAAGCAAATGCACGCTTTTTTGACGGCGACGTTAATAAGGTTCCGACAACTGCTTTAACCGTCGGGGTCGGCACAATTACCGATGCCGAAGAAGTTATGATTCTGATTACCGGCCATAATAAAGCGCGCGCTTTGCAACAAGCCGTTGAAGGCGCTGTCAGCCAGATGTGGACAATCAGTATTTTGCATATGCATCCGAAAGCTATTTTTGTGTGCGATGAGGATGCAACGGATGAGCTTAAGGTGGCAACGGTGAAATACTTCAAAGATATTGAAAAATAAAAAAAGAGCCCCAATCGGGGCTTTTTTTATTTTTTACGGCCACAAAGACGACGCCATATTTTACCTAGTTTCCACTGGATTACCGCCCAGGCATAGCGAAACGGAAAGTGCTTCTTTTCATATTTTCTGAGCTGGAGCGTATATTCTTTCATCAGTCCTTGGGTCTTAATCGTATTGTTTTCATGCTAACGATGAACAGCTAAAACTTTGTCTATGTATTTATATTTATACTTTTTAGATAATTGCAGATGCATATACCAATCTTCAACCTTAAAAGACGGATTATATCCTCCAACCTCTTTAATTGCTGAAGCTCGCATCATGTATCCATTCGGGATATAGTTGCCACGAACAAAGCTCAGATAAGAGCCGAAGTTTTTACCAAAAAAGTCAACATCTGTTCGAGAATGGCGTAAAAATTCTCCGAAAGTTTTATATACGGCATCTTCCTCATTATAGACATTGTTGCGCTCTTTATCCCAAAAAACATGTTGAGAGT
>CALXWF010000063.1 GCA_944392285.1 uncultured Alphaproteobacteria bacterium
TTTTTGGTGCGGCTAAGAATTGGGAGGAAAAAGTCAACCAACGTTGAGTTTTTCCGAAGCAATCGTTGAGATGTTAACGCGCCAGGGAGGCGACAGCGACCGCAGCAAGTGTTACATCTTTGACGGCGTAGTCTTCTCCGCATAATAAAAAAACTCCCTTATAGGGAGTTTTTTTGGTGCGGCTAAGAAGACTCGAACTTCCACGGGCTTAGCCCATAACGACCTCAACGTTACGCGTCTACCAGTTCCGCCATAGCCGCATATTTAATCAACGGGGTAAGATTTAATGCATTCTGAAAAATAAATCAAGTATTTTTTACGGCTTTTGTTTTTTTATTGCAGATTTTGTTGCAATTTGGCTTCCCGGCTCAACCAAACCGCCGGAAATAACAAATTTTATTCCCTCTTCAACCGACATATCCAACTCGACCACATCATCTTCCGGCACAAAAATCAAGAAACCGGAAGTTGGGTTTGGCGTTGTCGGAATAAAAATATTGAGCATTTTTTTGTGCAACAAGCCTTTAACTTCGCCTTTTGTTTCTGAAGACACAAAACCCAAAATCCAAATTCCCTTACGCGGATATTCAAGCAACACGACTTTTGTAAAAGCCTGAGCCTTTCCTGAAAAAAAAGTTTCAAAAATCTGCTTTAATACAGAATAAACACTTGAAACAAAAGGCAATTTATAAACAATCCATTCGCCCAAATGCAAAAAGAATTTTCCCAAAAATCCGGCGGCAAACATTCCAACCAAAATCAAGCCGACCACCAAGACCACCAACCCAAGGCCCGGAATCGTAACCGGCATAAAGCTCTCAAAATTATATTGCGGCGGCAACAAACGATTAACCGCGCCATCAATAAACACAATTACCTTATAAGCCACATAAAAAGTAATGGCGACCGGTGCCGTTACCAAAATTCCGGTAAAAAAATAAGCCCGCAGCTTAGCGCCGAGTTTCATAAACACGGCTCTTTCTCTTTCCAAACGGATTCTTTTAATATTTTGGGCTCTTTGTTTAATTTGTTCTTTTTCCATAATTTTCACTCAAACTTTTCGAACATCATCAATAATAAACTGTGCCAGATTACGCCCTTGCCAAGTATCGCGGCGCAAAACCCCCACCACGTCAAACTTATCTCCTTTACCATTCAGCAAAGCCTTGCCGACTTCCGTATCGGCACAACGAAAAGCCATGGCTTTCAAATTTCCGCCGTTTTCAGAGGTCAAAAAACAACGCACATGACCGCTGCCGACAATTCCGGCCCGCACGGCTCGAACCCCTTTAAGCAACAGCTTAGGTTCCGGGTTTCCGGCACCGAACGGTTCTAACAGCTCAAATTTTTCGGCCAAATCAACCGTTGCGCCGGCGGCATCTAAAACGCCGTCAATTTCAATCACCGGTACAATTTCTTCACCGCCGATTCTCGCATTCACATATTCTCCGGCAAATTTCTTAAACTCTTCAATTTTTTCTTCACGCAAAGAAAAACCGGCCGCCATTGTATGTCCGCCGCCTTTGGTTAGTATCCCTTTTTCTTTGGCAGCAATAACCAATGCCCCCAAATCAACCTCGGGGATAGACCTTGCCGAACCTTTAACCTCATCTGTTTCAATTGACATAACAAAAGACGGTAAATTATAGCGCTCTTTTAACTTTCCGGCCACGATACCGATAACCCCCTGATGCCAATCACGCCCGGCCGCAAAAGCAATCGGATATTCTTGCGGCTGTCCTTCAAGCATCTCCATAGCCTGAAGCAATACATAAGATTCGATTTCTTTTCTCTGCTCATTAAATTCATTTAATTTACCGGCGAGGACATCAGCCGTCACACTGTCTTTACAGCACAGCAAACGATTCCCCATGGCAGACTCTCCGACTCTACCGCAAGCATTAATTCTCGGCCCTAAAACATACCCCAAATGATAAGCCGACGGCGCCTCGCTGATGCCGGATTTATCAATCAATGCCTTAAGTCCCGGATTTTGCCTTCCGGCCATAACTTTAAGCCCTTGCCTGACATAAGCCCGATTAAGCCCCTTAAGCGGCACCACATCGCACACTGTTCCCAAAGCCACCAAATCAAGCCATTGCAACAAATTCGGTTCAGACCTTCCGGCATAAAAATTTTTAGCGCGTAGCTCTCGATTCACGGCCACCACCGTCAAAAAAACCACGCCGACCGCCGCCAAATAAGACAAATATTCAATACCGTTTTCTTCATCCAACCGCTTAGGGTTAATAACGGCATAGACATCAGGGAGCTTTGCCTCTGCTTCATGGTGGTCAATAACGACCACATCAAGCCCTTGCGCCGTGGCATAGTTTAAGGCCTCAAAAGCCGTTGTTCCGCAATCGGTGGTAATGATAAGTTCAACCCCTGCCGCCTTAAAATTATCTACCATATTTTTATTGGGGCCATACCCTTCATCACGCTCGGGGATATGAATTTCCGGCGTACAACCGACACTCATCAAGAACAACCGCATCACGGCCGAAGATGTTGCACCATCGACGTCATAATCGCCTATAATTCCAATTTTTTGCCCTTTAATAATGGCCTCGGCAATACGCGCGGCCCCTTTTTCCATATCCTTAAGCACGGAAGGATTCGGCATCAAATTTTGCAATTTCGGATTTAAATAACTCTCAACCTGAGCAGCTGAAACATGATGTGCGGCCAAAATCTCTGCCACCAACAAAGGCAACTGACATTGTTGCATAATCACTTCTGCCGCGCGCTCATCATGAGGCGACATCTTCCACAAATTTCCGCCGAGTGATTTATGTTCAACAATATCTGCCAAAAAACTTCCCTTATAAAAAAATACTCATCAAAAAAACAAAAGCAAAAAACGCAACCCCCACCCCAAGCACCGACTGCGGCACCAAAGGCCTCAAGCCACGAATTTTGCTTTTAAAATCTTCTACAACGCCTTAGTAGCTGATATAAACTTCGGCGCGTCTGTTCATTCTTTCGCCTTCGGGCATAACCTCCAAATAAACGGGAGCCGTATCCGACAAAGCCTCAATCTGAATATTTTGTGCTTTAAGACCCGCACGTTGCAAAGCTTTTGCAACATTTTGAGCACGGCGCAAAGAAATATTAAAGTTAGCCAACTTATGCGAAACAATATCAGTATTTCTGGTTCTGCTTGAGGCAAAGCCCATAACGATTATCTCGGCATTTTTAGCCTTGGCTTCTTTGGCAATGGCGCGAATTTTAGAATAATCCGCCGCATCAATTTCAGCACTGCCGTCGGCAAAATAGAACGTATCCATCCGATAGCTGATACTCGGGACATAATTCTGGCTAAGTGTTTGAACCTGCATATCATCAACACTGGTTGAAACTTCCGTAACTTGTTCGGCTGAGCTTTCTTTTTCGGCGCTTCTGCTGCCAAGAGCTTTCAAAACAGATTTTTTCAAAATCGGCTTTGTTTTGGCACTGGCAACTTGCTCGACCACGGGCTCGTCTTTGGCAACAATTTCTTTATCTTCTTCTTTTTTATCTTCTTTAAGAGCAACCTCGGTCTTTAACAGCTCATCTTCATCATCATAAGCAGCATTGGCTTTATCAGAGGTCAGAGCATCCCCCTCTTTGGGGAGCTTCAGCTCATTTTTCTCGCCATCAATCCCTGCACTGTTTTCAGTCTCTAAAGTCGTGTCATCTTCCTCGACAATTTCGGGGAAAACCGCAGAACTACACGCTGTCAGCAAAAAAGCAACACTTAAGACACTTAAGAATTTCATCATCTTTTTACACCAATCATCCATGGATTTCATAATTCATAATCATTGATATAATAATAAACCCGAGAACACAAGAGCAAAAATCACATTCGCATATTTTTATAAACAAAAAACATCATCTCCCAGATTCTGCTGTTGGATTTTCAAAAAAATAAACTATAATCTCTAAATAAAAATCCGAAAGGAGAATGCAAATGAACATACCCGCCGCAGATTCCGCCATTGACCTTGCCTATTGGTTTTTAAACAAAGCCGAGGCAACAAACATCTATCTTGAAGACAAACAAATCCACGCGCTGCTTTTTTTGGCTCAACTGCACTATGCCTTAAAAAATCGCCAGGAAATGTTGGTCCCGAGCTTGTTTATTTGCTGTGATGAGGGGATTATAGAACCTTCCATTGCTCGCATATTTTCTCAAGGACGCCCCTTTATGCCCCCCGTAAAATTTAATGACAAATTATCGGCTTTTCTAAATGATATTTGGGAAAAATACGGCACGCTCTCTTCAGCCAAACTTGAAGATTTAATCAAGCGCAGCGCCGCTTATAAAGATCATTATCACGAAGGCGTCAAAAATATCGTCAACATCTCACAAGTTATTGAAAAATTTTCTAACCTTGAACATCAGGCTTCCGGCAATTTCCGCAAAAAAGTGCTGATTTCACAAAACGGCCCGGTTATGGTCAGCCGCTGGACTCCGCGCAAAATTTCCGCACCGCAAGGGACCAAAAAATGAAAAATATATTTTCTGTTCTATGCTTGCTCTTGTTTGTAACGGCCTGCGGCGACAAAAAGACAACTCAACCACTGAGCATTATTACCGCAAACGGCGAAATTACTTATCAGGTAGAAACCGCACAAACCCCCGAAGAGTTAAAAACCGGCCTCATGTATCGTGATTTTTTGGCTGCCGATTCGGGCATGATTTTTTTGTTAAACCCACCGCAACAAGCCATAATGTGGATGAAAAACACCCTCATTCCGCTTGATATGTTGTTTATTGATGAAAACGGCAAAATCACTTGGATTTATGAAAATGCAACGCCGCTGTCAGAAAAATATATCATCTCACCCCTGCCCTCAAAGGCGGTTTTGGAACTTAACGGCGGAGATGCAAAAAAACATAACATTGAAACCGGTGACACCGTAAAACACCGTTTTTTTAACAATATATAAAAGTAAAAGGCTCTCAAACGAGAGCCTTTTTTATTACGCCAACAAAGTACAAATATGTTCATAAGACACATCTTCCTGTTGGCAACTGCAAACCAGCGTCGGCCGAGTTGTAAAGACAACCTGTGCTAAATCAAGCAGGTCTCTTGAAGTGACGTCTTTTAAGGCCATCACGATTTCGGAAAAACTCCGATGTTCGTCGCCTTTGGCCAGCAAATGCCACTCCAGCTCACGCAATGAAGAGCCGACCTCTTCAAAAATGCGCACACTGCTGGTCAGAGCACAGTTTTTGGCTGTTTCGAGGCGTCGGTCATTCACTTCTTCTCTTCTTAAGCGAAGTAATTGAGCACAAACCTCAGCCAAAGCACCAACCATGTCGATCCCGAGCGGAGCGGTTAAATCGATACGAAGCGTCCGTCGACCGTAATAGCCGGTCAACTTAACCTCTGGCGTAATTCCTCTTCCGGCAAGGATTCTTTCCAACCGCATCTGCAATACCATCATCAACACGCTAAGCTCTGCTTTTCTGATAACCTGAGTCAAATCAAAACCTAAATAAACGACTTGCTTGTCAATTAAAGGTAATCTTGCAAAACCGCCGGTATAAAGGTCTCTTTGATAAACCTTTCTTTCACCTATAGGCATTCCGACAAAGGCTTTTTCAATCTCGGTAGCTTCAATTTTAACCGGTGTACAAATATGTATCTGCATATTGGCTGACACATAATATACATCCATAAACTGGCGTAAATCTTCCGGCGTAAAGCGCTTCAAACTGGCGATATAGCCATCGGTATCCCAATTAATATCTGCCGTCGCATAGGCCGTATGTTTGTACAACAAATCCATCTGACGACCGATAAGCGGTTTTCGATCAAGCGTGTGGCGAATAATGTCATCTCGACAAAAATCGAGTTCTTCTTGAGTAAACTCTCTGGTTTTGAGAATCTTACCCAAAAATTCTAACGCCTCTTGCCATTGATTGACATCTGCATCAATAAAATAAGAGGTAACCAGTCCTCCGTAAGATGCCGTAATTCTGCCCTCACCGCGACGCAATAAAATCGCCTCAATTAAACCGGAAATCCCGAGGTTTTCCTTGTTTTCAATATTATGACCGGCAAAAACCGTTACCATAACATTTACCGAGTGAGAATCTCTTCTGAAGAGTTCATACTCCATTTCATTTAATAATTTTTTCATAACTAGAATAATTTGGTTACACATAATGATGTTTTATATGCATAAACCATTAACGCAATTTTATTTTTTTGTCAAATATTAATGAAAAATTTTTTAAAAAAGAGATTTTAGCCAACGCTTCTGATATTAAGCCCGTTTATAAATTTTCCAAAAATTTCATAAGGAGCCATCGCTTTTTTGCGCGCTTCTTCAAATTGAGCAGAAACATTAACGACTTCAAGGCGAGCCAAAAGTTTATACGGAAGTTTTCGCAAAGCATCAAAATCATGAGCTTGTTCGTCATCTTGAAACTCAATTTTTCGCAAATTTGTCTTTTTGGGCAGATATTGCAGAGCTTCAATGCCAAATTTAAAATCTTCCAAGACCTCAACTTCTTCGGGCAAATCTTTCAGACAATCAAGAGCCAAATTATCACAATCATATAGCCTGAGCTGTTTGGCTTTGGCGCAACCTTTCAAACTTTTGATTTTAGTTGTGCTCAAATCCAACGTCCCGTTAATTTTCAAATTTTGCCATTCCGGAAGTTTGCGTAACCCGCTTTCAGACAAATCTAACTTTTCAAGTTCAAATTGTTTATCTTTTGGCAAATTATAAAGATTATAATATTGATTGTCTTTTTCAATAATTCCGATACCTGCTTGTTCCCCCAAAGACACTTTTAAATCCTGTTCTTTTACAAAACTTTGTACATATCCTGCATAATCGGCGTGTAGATTCATATCGCTGCGCCCTCTGACTTGCACAAGCATATTTCCTTTTACTTCCAAAGTGGCGTGAGGATAAAATTTTTTATCGCGCAAAGAATAAACCTTAATTTGTCCGGCCTGGCAACGCTCAAAATAATCTTCGCCGCCCAAGCAATGGCCCATGGCATTGCCTTCAGCTACAAAAGCACTGCGGCTCTGCAATTGAACGATTTTAAAACCTTTGTCATACTCACCGATAATTCTAATCCCCTGAGAAAGAGTTTCTTCTTTTTTGAATTGGTTATAAGCTGACAAAACTTTTTCAATGGAAGAAAAAGCCCCATGCGTTTTCAAATAGTCAAATCTTAAACGGAATTTTTTTCTTTTACTTTGGCTCACAATATAGTATTTGGCAGTCATTTCGGCAAAATGTCCGGCTAATTGCAAAGACTTAATTTTATCGGCCGAAACTTTTTCAGGACAAAACTGGTACACTTTTCCGCCTTGTTTTAAAGCTTTATCAAGCCATTGCGGAGAATTTGGCGTTACTTCTTTTACTTCTTCCAAATAAGGAACCGTCGCCCTATCGAGCAAGAAATCCCGAAACTTTACCTTCAACCATTGCGCAGCCATGGCCTTTGCTAACAAGTCCAAATTTTCTAACGCATATTTTTTAGAAAAAAGCATATTGCGAGAAACGCTGATATTCGTAATTTTGCCGCAAATTTGCCCTGTCAAAAATTTATTCAATTCTTGCTCATTTAACAAATTTATCGACATTTCGGCTCCTTTTTACGAAGCT
Source organism: uncultured Alphaproteobacteria bacterium (assembly GCA_944392285.1). Classification (GTDB taxonomy): domain Bacteria; phylum Pseudomonadota; class Alphaproteobacteria; order RF32; family CAG-239; genus CALXWF01. The sequence continues at coordinate 7,627 of CALXWF010000063.1, forward strand.
TTTTAACGAATTATTAAGAGTTTAAATAACATTTCTGCATTTTTTGTCAACAATAAAAGAGGCAAGACTTGCTTTTTGACTACTTTTGTTCCTATATTTAAAGAAAACAACTGAAAGGTTAAGAATGAACAGATTTGGTATTTTTCTGCTGAGCGCCGGAACCATTGCTGCCGGCATTATCCTATCTTTTATATCTTTTTATTTGGTTTTTCTGCTGCTGCCCATTATTTTGCTGATAATCTTTTTTGGCGCAGGCATTAATATCTTAGGCACGATTTTCAAACAACATCAGGCATCAAAGCGCAAAAAAATCAACATTCACACGCAAAAAAGAGCTCCGAGCGGAGAGATTATCGACGCCGAATATGAAATCATAGACGACGGCAAATAAATAGGCACAAAAAAACCGCTTAAAAAAGCGGTTTTTATAAACTGGCGCGCTCCGGGCGATTCGAACGCCCGACCCACAGCTTAGAAGGCTGTTGCTCTATCCAGCTGAGCTAGGAGCGCAATACTTAAATCAGAAGAAGGGCAGCTGGTCGGGACAGCTGGATTCGAACCAGTGACATCTTGCTCCCAAAGCAAGCGCTCTACCAGGCTGA
>CALXWF010000064.1 GCA_944392285.1 uncultured Alphaproteobacteria bacterium
GGCACCGATAAAAGTAAAAATAACCAAGCAAAGAATAAAATTACCGCAGGCGGAAGAAACGCCCAAACGCTCTTCCTCCGGCAAATTGGCAAAATAAGCGGCGACTAAGCCGATAAACAAGGCAAACCCACCCAAATAGGCCAACACGGTTTTGTTAAAAATATTTAGTTTTTGCACCAAGGCCACGCTAAAAAAGCCAACCAAGGTTGAGGCCGAGGTTGCCAACAAAATCGGCAAAAAGACGGCCGCCGGCGAGCTGGCGCCAAGCTCGGCGCGATACATCAAAATTGTAATCGGAATCAAGGTAACAATAGAGGCATTAAGCACCATAAACAAAATCTGCGCATTAGAGGCCGTATCTTTAGAGGGGTTAAGGCTTTGCAATTGTTCCATAGCTTTAAGCCCCATGGGCGTAGCGGCATTATCCAAACCCAAGACATTAGCGGCCATATTCATGACCATAGACCCCAAAGCCGGATGATTTTGCGGGACTTCGGGCATAATCTTGCGAAACAGCGGGTATAAGGCTTTTGCCACCACGTTTGTCAAACCGGCACTTTCGGCAATCTTAAGCAAGCCGAGCCACAAGCACAGGATTCCCGTCAAGTTTAAGGCCAGTGTAAAGGCACCTTTTGCGGTGGCAAAAACGGCAGCGGTCATCTCAGCCCAAATAGAGGCGTTACCCATAACCAAGGCCTGCCAAGCTGCGGCAATAAAACCAGCAATAAAGAAGCCCGCCCAAATAAAATTCAGCATTAATTTTCTCCCAAGGCGCAGATAAAAAACTAGAGAACGCCGTTTTTCTTTTTGCGCTGTTTAAGTTTTGTCAGCTTGTCACTGACAATAGAGGTGTCGCGTCCTGACTTTGCCAAACGTTCATACATGCGCTCAATTTCTTTTTCCAGATAAGCTTTTTCAATTTCGTTGGCAAGCTCTTGCTTCTCTTCATCAGAGCCGTTTTGGTCAATGGCTTCCATCTCGGCAATAATATGTTCGACGAACACGCTGTTATCGACTTTTTTCTTAATGAAATAGGGCAGCTCATAAATCAGCTGACGCACGGCGCCGTAGACTCTTTTGCTGTGCTTGAGTTTTTCATAACGCAGTTTCAAAAGGCGAAAGACAATCCCCATTTCTTTGCTGTCATCAACCACAATAAAAGGCACCGGGTCGGCAAAACCTTCGGCGGCCATTGTTTTCAAATATTCTACCAGATGATGAAAATAGCCGTTAATATTAAAGAGAATAAAAGGCTTTTTCTTCAAAAAACCGTCTTGCATGGCCACGCAGTCATAGGCAAGTTCGTCTAGAGTTCCAACACCACCGGGAGCAAAGACGACAAAATCGGCGTTAAGCAGTTTTTGCTTGCGTTCCTCAAGAGTTGAGGCAAAGCGTACATTAATTTGCTTAATCAATTCGTCATCTTGCGGGTAGAGGTCATAATAGGCTTTGGTGGTTACGGCCTGCACCGGAGAATCTTCAACTTTGGCATGTTTTTTGTTCCAGCCGTCAAACACGCCGCGTGCCACGGCCCCCATAATACCGGAGTTTGACAAGCCGAAATCCAACTTAAAGTCCATTTTAATAATTTGTTTGCCGAGGTTATAGGCTTCTTCAACATACTGCGGGTCATTTCCGGCGCGCGACCCGCCGGCCACGAACACACGCAGACCTTCTTCATTGTTTTGTTCAAAGAAGGAGTCGACCACATCATCAATCTGTGAAGAGCTGTTCATATTAAATCTCCGCAATATCGCCTTTAGCTTGGTTGGCATAAAATTCTTGGCAAAAAGCCTCAAGTCTGTCTTCTTCGATTGCTTGGCGCAAACCGGCCATCAAACGTTGATAATAGCGAATATTATGCCAGGTCAAAAGCATAACGGCAAGCACTTCATTGCATTTTTGCAAATGATGAATATAAGCGCGGGAATAATTTTTGCAAAGCGGGCAATCGCAGCCTTCTTCAAGAGGTCTGGGGTCTTCGCGGTGGCGAGCGTTCCGAATGTTAATCGGGCCGAATGCCGTAAAAGCCTGAGCCGTGCGGCCGGAGCGTGTCGGCATAACACAGTCAAACATATCCACCCCGCGCAAAACGGCACCGACAATATCATCAGGTCGGCCGACACCCATCAAATATCTGGGTTTGTCTTCGGGGAGAAGGCCCGGAGCATAGTCCAAAACCTTAAACATGGCCTCTTGTCCTTCGCCGACGGCCAAGCCGCCGATAGCATAGCCGTCAAAGCCGATTTCTTTGAGCTTTTCGGCAGAAAAACGGCGCAAATCTTCAAACACGCTGCCTTGTTGAATGCCAAAAATACCATAGCCGTCGCGGTCAATAAAGGCATCACGGCTGCGTTTTGCCCAACGCATGGACATCTCGACCGACTTTTTAGCCTGCTCATAAGTTGCGGGAAACGGGGTGCACTCATCTAAGGCCATGGTAATGTTTGAATCAAGTTTATATTGAATCTCCATAGACTTTTCGGGGCTAAGAAAATGTTTGCTGCCGTCCACGTGCGAGCTGAAGGTAACACCTTCTTCACTGAGCTTGCGAAGCCCGGTCAAACTCATAACCTGAAACCCGCCGGAATCCGTTAAAATCGGCTTATCCCAGTTCATAAATTTATGCAAACCGCCCATTTTTTGCACCAAATCAGCCCCCGGCCGCAACATCAGATGATAGGTATTTCCGAGCAAAATCTCAGCCCCGGTAGCCGCAACCGATTCCGGCATCATTGCCTTAACCGTTGCGCAAGTGCCGACCGGCATGAAAGCAGGTGTGTGAACAATTCCGTGTTTTGTGTGCAGTTTTCCAAGACGGCTTTTGCCGCATTTTTTCACAATTTCGTATTTAAGAGCCATTTTTTATCCTTCAGCAAAAACTTTTTTGCAGATAATGCACCGAAAACAAATCTTTGGCAAGCACTAAAATAAGCTCTGGAAAGACGCTGATTTTTATGCTATGATAAGGTAGTTTTTTAAAAGCGGGAGGGGAAGAAAAATTGTTAAACCGCAAGGTCCAAGACATCATCATACAAATGATAGAAGATGCCAAGAATGTAAACATTGAGTGTGAGGTTCCCCTGGCGCCTGAAAAACTGATGCAGCTAAAAGGCCTGAATGCTTATTGTGTGAACCAAGTCATCCAAGAGCCGGAAGTCATCCGCGACCCGCGTAAAATCAACTATTATACCAATCAAGAGTTAAAACTGGCTCTAATGGCTTTTTGCTTATCAGAGGCATTGGTCAATGCGGACAGGCGCAACAAAGAAACGCGCGAATTTTTTGCCGAAAATATTACGGTTTATATGAAAGACCCTCACACCAAAAAGATTTCTTTCGGTGTTATAGAAAATTATAAGGTTGACGCCGCAATTTATAATGAAATTATAGAAGATTGGAAGATATATCGTGACCGAGAAGGTTTTGGCATAAAGGCTTTGATAGATAACAAAACCAACTTAACCGGCTTGGCGGATTATATGCGCGGCGGTGACCCCGTTTATGAATTTGCGCGTTTTCATCGCAAATATACCGAGCAGGAACACCGGCGTGAAGAACAAAACCGTCAGGCCACGGAACAGGCTTTTCGCAACGGTTTGGTCCAATCTTTGGCGCAAGAGCTTTCCAAACAACAGCTTTTGGAAGGGCGCAACCCGATGGAAATTTTAGAGATGATATTTCCCAAAAATCAAAAGCAAATGCCGTCGCTGCCAAAACCGCAACCTGAGCTTGACCCCAAGGTAGAACAACAGGTTTTACGCTTTTTAGAACATACCAACAGTCACGAACGCTGAACATCCCGAAAAAAAATCTTGCAAATCGCTCGCAGGGTAATATATTTATTTGCAAAAGCAAAATAATTTACCAAGGAGAGAGATATGCCTTTAGTTACAATGCGTCAAATTCTTGACCATGCCGCCGAAAACAATTACGGCGTTCCCGCATTTAACATTAATGATATGGAACAGGTTATCGCAGTTTTACAAGCTGCCAAAAAAGTAAATGCACCTGTAATCATTCAAACTTCAACCGGTGCACGCAAATTTGCCGGTGACCCGATGATCCGTCACATGATTGCCGCCGGAATTGAAATGTTCCCCGAGTTGCCGATTTGTCTGCACCAAGACCACGGCGCTTCGGTTAATGTCTGCCAATCAGCCATTGTTAACGGCTATTCTTCAGTCATGATGGATGGTTCGCTTGAAGCTGACGGCAAAACCCCTTCTTCTTATGAATATAATGTCAAAGTTACCAAAGAAGTTGTTGCCCGTGCTCACGCCGTCGGCGCTTCGGTCGAAGGCGAACTCGGTGTTATCGGTTCACTTGAAACCGGTAAAGGCGACAAGGAAGACGGTCACGGCGCCGAAGGTACGATTGATAAAAAACGCCTGGTTACTGACCCTGAAGAAGCCAAAAAATTTGTTGAAGACACGCATGTAGATGCTTTGGCCGTTGCGGTTGGAACTTCACACGGGGCTTACAAATTTACCCGCAAACCCACAGGTGATATTTTGGCCATTGATGTTATTGAAAAAATCCACAAGATTTTGCCCAACACCCACATGGTAATGCACGGTTCATCTTCGGTTCCGCAAGAACTTCAAGATTTGATTAATGCATACGGCGGCGCCATTCCGCAAACTTTCGGCGTTCCTGTTGAAGAGATTGTCAGAGGCATTAAATCCGGTGTTCGCAAGGTTAATGTTGACACTGACTGCCGCATGGCCATTACCGGTGCGATTCGCAAGCTCTTTGCCGAAAATCCCAAAGAGTTTGACCCGCGCAAATACCTCAAACCGGCCATTGAAGAAATGCAAAAAGTCTGCGAAGACCGTTACATTGCCTTTGGCGCAGCCGGTCACGCCGACAAAATTAAAGCCATTCCGATGTCGGTTATGGCCAAACGTTATGCCGAAGGTGAAATCTAAGCACCTTTTGGTATTTAAAAACAAGAAAAGCGTTGATGAAAATCAACGCTTTTCCGCTTTCTGCCATAACTTTTTTATTTGGAGTCAATTATGCGTTATGGCAAAACTTTATAAATCTTTTTCTTTTTTCAGTTTGTATTTATTCAAGACATCGACGGGAGTCCGGGCAGTATTATTATTGTTGTTGAAGCAGTATCTTTTGAGTGTATTTTTTAAAGTCTCTATTTTGTGCGGGTCACTATAAAGCGTTTCCAGCCGATAACAGGAATTTTGAATAATCTCGGCTTTTTCTCGCGGACTGATTTTAGATTTTTTCGCTTCATTAATCGCTCGTTCATAGAACGAAATGGCCTGCTGTTTCGGCAATCGGGAAGCTATTTTAATCAGAGCTTTGCAACGTTCGCTTCCGGACAGGTGTTTCATGGCGATCTCGGTTTTTGTCGCCAGCCATTTGTCGTTATTTCCGAGTGCCGCCTGAATAGCGGCAATGTTTTTCAAAATAGCAAGCTGGCTTTCCTTTTCCGCATAATGCAGGGCCTGATAGTAATAATATTCGGCTTTGCCGAGAGCTTTTTCTTTTGGGCCGCCGGCATATATAAAACCCGATATCTGAGAAAATTCGGTATAAAGCCTGGCGATTTCATTGTTAATGCGGTAAAGCATTTTCTTGTCTTTTGTATTTTTTAAGGCACGTTTATAGGCATCGACAATAATTTTTTCATCCAGATTTTCTTTACCGAGTCGTTTCTGTGCCGCAAAAATAAGCTTATAATCGGCGGCGAAAGTCAGGGTCTTATTGAGATAATCAATTTCCTCTTCGCTGATTTTTTTCTGCTCAAAAGGAGAAGCGTGAATTTTTTGATAAGCCTTAGCCAACAGAAAATAAATTTTGGCACAAGTATTGTCGGGGAGAATGTCGCAGTCGGCTTCAAAGGCCTCAACCAAGTTTCCGGCATCAAAAAAGGTCATTTTATGTTCGTCGTTATTCAACAGGCAATAAGCGTCATGGGTATTCATGGCGATTCTTGTCAGTTCGCCAAGATATTCTATATTTTCCAGCCGTCTGGCAATATAAGAGGGAAATCTGAGAGGCAGCATTTCTCTTTCGGTTTGCTGCATATAAAGCATATGTTTTTCTTCAAAATGGCACAAAGACTGAAAAAAAGCAAAACCGGAGGTATCGCCTTCAAGAATATTTTCCAGATAAAAAAGACTGTCGCTCAAAAGATGGTTTTTGATGACGGCAGACTGGAATTCCTTGACCGCCTCGCTATTAAGAGAATCTATCTTGTTTCTGTCCATCAGAATCTGCCAGTCCTGTTCGGAAAGGGTATTTTTGTAAAGCGATTCGGCGTAAACGTTAAACTCATCCTGACTGAGAGGAGCGGGTTCGGCCGGTATGACCTTTTTCCGGTATCTGAGGCGGTTAAACAGACTTTGCAAACTGAATTTGGACATAAAAGACTCCTCTGAAAAATTTTCATTATTTTGGATTCTTTTGTTTAATTTGTCAATATTTTTGTGCAAAACAAGACCGTCCGGATTCGGACGGTCTTGTTTTTTAGATATCGTTCTTTCAGGCAGGCTGTATTATTTTCGTAATATCGGTAATATAATCTTCCATATCCTGCTCATGATCAAGTTCCTGTTCCAAAATCTGCGCCGAGATTTTGAAAGTCTGATAATCTTTGCCGAAACACATATCGCAAATCTGCTGATAACGGGCAACGGCGCATCTTTCGGCGGTCAGAACCTGTTTAACGATTGCCAGGACATTCTCATCGGTCGGTGCGTCATATTTGCATTTGGCGGCTTTGCTCCAGTCATTGGGATCAATCAGCGGCGTGCCGCCGAGTTCGATAATGCGGGTCGCCAGCAGTTCGGCGTGTTCTTTTTCTTCATGTGCGTGTTCCTTAAATTCTTCGCCGATGGACAGACTCATCGGACCCGACATAATCCGCGCCGCAATCCAATATTGGTAATAAGCCAGCCATTCTTCGGCAAAGGCCGTATTTAGAATATCAAGCAGTTCTTTATGGTCGACTTTGCTGATTTTCTGAGCCATTTCACCCATGATTAATCTCCTTTGAATTAGTGAAAAAGTTTTACGCTTAATGCAGATAATCATCTTTGCCGGGATTACAAGTTGTACAGCCGCAAATAAAATTTACTGGCTTTTTTACCGCGGCTGGTCTATGCTCTTTATAACAATATAACGAAGGAGTAAAAAATGGTTTTAATAGCGCCGAGCCTTTTGGCCGCAGACATGCCAAATTTAAGACGAGAGGT
>CALXWF010000065.1 GCA_944392285.1 uncultured Alphaproteobacteria bacterium
ATCCGTGTTGAAGTTATTCTAAAATTTGTCTGCTAAAGCAGTGGTTTTCTGGATGCTGAACGTCCCACGTCCTGTGGGGCGTGGGCTTCAGCATGACAGGAAAGAGAGAGCTTCGCAAGTCGCGCAATCTGTGTTGAAATTGTTTTAAGGGAATAAGGACTGCTTCGCAGTGGTTTGAGATCCTGAATGTGTCACAGCCCGTAGGGTGTGACCTTCAGGATGACAGTATAGGGGAAAGAGGAGCTGGCCTTTGGAATGACAGAGAAAGGGTAAGAGGGCGCGATTTGAGATGCTGAACGTCCCGCGTCCTGTGGGGCGTGGGCTTCAGCATGACAATACTTCAATGGCCTTTGGCATGACAGGGAAAGGAATCACCCCCACCCTAACCCTCCCCCGTTGAGGGGGAGGGAAAATAAAAGGAAATGTCCGCCCCGTCAAGGGGGAGGGAAAATAAAAGGAAATGTCCGCCCCCGTCAAGGGGGAGGAAATAAAAGGAAATGAGTTCCGTCGAGGGGGAGAAAGTAATAGAAAGAAGCTGTCCCGTTAAATGGGAGAGAATAAAAAGAAAGGCGCCCGTTAGGAAAATAAAAAAAGCCCCGTTTGGGGCTTTTTTCTTAAAGTTTGGTTATTTCAACCTCGTTTCCGGCAATATCCTTAATGCCATAGCCCATGGCTTTAAGTTTATCACGGAGTTCGTCTGATTTGGCCCAATCTTTATTCAAGCGTGCTTGTTTGCGCTCTTCAATTAAGGCTTTGGCCTCCGGGGTGACTTCAACCTCTTGTTCGGCAGGTTTGTTGGTAAGCAAATTGAGCGTAAAGATTTTTTCAATATGCTCCATAAACTTTAATTTATCTGCGCTCGTCACTTCAGCGTCTTTGACTAAGGACCAAACCACCGACAAGGCTTGCGGCGTTTTTAAGTCATCAAACATATAGTTATCAAAATTAGTCAGATATTGAGATAACTTGGCCTGACTGATTTTTTGTGCTTCTGCAGATACTTCCGTTTTGTCTTCTTTCCAAAGGGCTATCTTTTTTAACAGATTTTCATAAGCCGTTTTGGCCGCGTCCAAGCTCTCATAGCTGAATACCAACTGTGTTCTGTAATGAGCGCCTAAGCAAAAATATTTATAATGCTCCGGACGGTAGCCTTTTTCGGTCAAAACATCTAAGGTTAAGAAGTTGCCGGCAGATTTGCTCATCTTACCGTCTTTAACTTGCAGAAACTCCGAATGTACCCAATAGTTAACCCATTGGTGGCCAAGATAACCCTCACTTTGAGCAATCTCATTTTCATGATGAACCGGAATATGGTCAATACCGCCGCAGTGGATGTCTACCCTGTCGCCAAGATATTTCATGGCCATGGCTGAGCATTCTATATGCCAACCGGGATAGCCACGCCCCCAGGGAGAATCCCATTGCAGAATCTGGTTTTCAAATTTTGAGGTGGTAAACCACAAAACAAAGTCTGACGGGTTACGCTTGTTTTCATCTTGGTCAACACGGGCACCATGACGCAAATCTTCGCGCTTTTGCCCCGAGAGTTTGCCATAATCTTTAAACTTCGACGTATCATAATAAACATTTCCGCCGGCGACATAGGCATAACCTTTATCTTCCAGACCTTTGACAAAGTTAATCATATCTTGGACATGCTCGGTTGCACGGCAAACAACATTCGGACGTGCAATGCCTAAGGCATGGGTATGCTCAAAAAAGATTTTTTCATATTTGCGGGCAATATCCAAAACGCCGGCATGCTCCTTTTGAGCAGCCAAGACCATTTTGTCATCACCGTCGTCACCATCACCGGTTAAGTGACCGACATCTGTAATATTCATAACATGTTTAACCTTATAGCCCGCCGTCTTTAAGGTTTTTACAAAGACATCTTCAAATATATATGTGCGGAGATTGCCGATGTGCGCATAGTTATAAACGGTCGGACCACAACAGTAGATTTTGATTTCATTATTCTCAATCGGTACTATTTTGTCGGTCTTACGCGTTAAACTATTTTGAATTAAAACATCATGCACTTTTTTTCTCCTTAAAAAAAATTCCTTGGTAAGGATAGCAGAATATATGCCTCTGTCAATTATCATCTTTATAAAAAACACCGCTGTTTATCCACAAACAGCGGTGTTTTTATCTCAACAGACAGGGTTATTCTGCCGCATCTTCCGAAATCGGCCCGAGCTCTTCAAAAACCAGCTCGCCGCCCTTTGAGCTTGTCAGTGTCAGCTTGCCGGCTTCTAACTTGTAGCTCACTACCTCAGGCAAAAATTGCAGATATGAACTCTCTGCTTTCATCATGTCTTGCGGGCCGGCCATCATGGTCGATCCGATAGGACCTAAGGTTAATTTGCCGTTTTCAAGTTTGTAACTGCCAAAATAACGGTTTACCGCTGATTGGCCGTAAAAACGCGGCTCATTTTTATCAAAGGCGATTGTAATTTCAGCCTTATCCGGTGCATTTGTCAGTTTGTATTCTTTGCCGACAAAGCCTTCAGGGGCTTTGCTGCAGGCCGCCAAAAGACCAAAGGCAAAAATTGCGGTTAAAATTTTGTTCATAAGCCTCTCCTTATTTGTTCTTATCCAACTTTGCCGGAATCGAAAGAATTGCACGAGCAATGTCGATGGTAAAATAGTAGCCGATAAATGACAGATAGAAAATCAACGGCAACAATGCGCCGCACAAAGCATAGGCTATAATACCCGCTTGCATGGAAATCTGCCCGATATAGGCAAATTCGGCAAACATAATATAAACCAGTTGATAAGCGACAAAAATCATGCAGCCGCAAAAGATTAAAGGTACAAGTTTCAACGAACCTTTGGCAAAGAAAGTTAAAATGCCGATAAATTCTTCTCCGGCCGAGATATCTTTAACAACCTCAATATTTAAGCTTTCCGGATTTAAGGCAATAGCCAGCCAATATTCGCAAATAACCGCAACGGCAAACCAAATCAGAAACAGCTCAAAACTGCTGGTCTTAATGGCTAAAACAAGCCCGCCGAACAAACTTAAAATTCCAAAGATACCAACGGCAAAAGCAAAAACTTGCAAAATGGCGGTTGATGAAAGTTTGGCCGGCGTGTTTTTTATCAAAATATTCAGACAGGGCAACGTCTTGGCCGCAATATATTGAAAAACGATTGCAACCACAGCGCCGACGATACCTCCGCCCAAAACAGCGGCGACACTCAGAGCATTATACTTCATAACCAAAACCAAGGCTGACAAAAATGACATTATTGCAATAAAATACATTAAGCCCAAGCCGACTTTGGTAAACCATTTTTCATTGTTTTCTACAAAATTGCTGTAGGCTGTTTTCTTTAGCCATGCAAAAAAATCATCAATCAGCGTTTCTGTTAAAACGCCATTTTCTTTTACGCTTTTAGCCATTGTTATTTCTCCTAAATGATTAAGTTATGCGCACAGTATAGCCTTTAATTGCAAAATTAAAAGTAAAAACACGCCTTGGGTATAAATTTTATATAGAAAATAGGCTTGCAAAACCATGTGTGTATATATTAAGATAGTCGCATGTAAGTTGATATGAAGGCATCGGAGAGAGTTTTATGGCCATAGAAGATATCATTAAGCATGAAGGAAACAATCATGAACTTATTTGGAAGCATCCTTGCGAAGATTTTAATGTCGGCTCACAGCTCATCGTTCATGAGAGGCAAGAAGCCATCTTCTTGTTAAATGGGCAGATTATTGCCGTTTTTGGCAGTGGTCGCCACACCTTATCTACAGAAAATATTCCTTTTTTAAGAGACATTATTAATATTGGGACAGGGAATCAAACTCCTTTCCATGCCGAGGTTTATTTTGTTAATAAAGTTGAACAGCTCGCCATAAAATGGGGAACCGAATCGAAGATATCTTTTATTGAACCTACCTTTAATTTTCCGCTTTCTCTTGGGGCAAGCGGCGAGTTCTTTATTAGCATAGATGACGGGACAAAGCTGTTTTTGCGTCTGCTCGGGACAGAAAACTTATTAGACCAAGAATTATTGGTTTCGTATTTCAAGTCATTTATGATGATGCATATAAAATCTGTTTTGGCAACGACCATAATGGAGAATAAATATAATATATTCACACTTGATGCCGAATTGCCAGAGTTATCACAGAAAATTAAAGCTAAAATAGAAAACGTATTCAAAGATTATGGCGTTAAACTTGAGCGCTTTTTTATTGCAAATATTGTACGCCCTGAAGGGGATCCGGTTTTTGAACGTTTTAAAAGTCTTTATTTTAGAGAATATGCCGATGTTAAAGATGCAGAAATCAAACAAAAGGTTGCCGTTATCGATCAAAACACCGAAGCAAAGAAAACAATTATTGAAGCCGGAGCTTTGGCTCAAAAGCGCAATATTGAAGGTTATACTTATCATCAGGAAAGAGGTTTTGATATTGCTGAAAAAGTTGCTGAAAATGAAAGCGTCGGCGAATTTAGCAATCTGGGAATCGGCATGGGAATGATTAGCGGTGTCGGAAACACCTTAGGCGGCATGGTCAGCAACGTTACTTCACAGATAATTCCTTCTATGGTTGCACCGACGAATCCGAATGTAGCAGTTACTTGTCCGCATTGCGGCAAACAAATTGCCCAAGATTCAAAATTCTGTTCTAACTGCGGACAGGCTTTGGCTAATGCAGAAAAATGTTTAAATTGCGGACATATATGGAATAAAGGTGAAGCATTTTGTCCGAATTGCGGAAATAAGAGGTAAGCATGAAAAATTCGAATCTGGTAAAATGGCTTGTACTTGCCGATATTGTATTCTTACTGTTATACAGCAGTTTAATGTTTATCTTGGTGTCGCAACATGACCTTGCGTTTTACACCATATATGGGTTTACGGCTTTTGCCATAGTGTCCTTTGGCTTTGCGCTGCACTCTATTATTTTTCTGCCTAAAAACCTTAAAGAGGCTTTTCTTAATGAGCCATATTTTACGATTTCGCTCTTCTATTTGATTGGGCAACTTATTTACGGAATTTGGGCGCAAATTAATGCAGATGTTGCATATAAGTTTATTTTAAGCGGCAATATTTTATTATGTGGAACTTATTTAGTCGTTTTAATTTTGCTGCATATTGTCATTAGATTAAATAAGAGCTTTGAGCATCAAACAGAGGAAGAACGTCATTTTATCTTACGGTTGCGTCAGGTTTTGGTTGAAATATCTTCTCAACCCGGCGCTGCTCGGCAATACGCCCTAGATTTGCAAAAATTTATTGAGACGGTCATTCCTTATAGTTCGGAAAAAGCGCAGAGTTCCGAAAATAAGATTTTAGAGATTGCTTATAGTCTCGGCCAAACAGAAGATGAGCAATTATTGCAGAAATACGAACAAGAAATCAAACATCTGCTTATCATTAGAAATGAACAATGTAAGTTATAAAAATACTCTTTAGGATTATTGCTTTATGAAAAAAATGCAATGCGAAATGTGCGGAAGTTCTGATTTCATTAAAGAGAACGGTGCGTTTACATGTCAGAATTGCGGATGCAAATATTCTCCCGAGGAAGCTAAGAAGCTCATCTTGGACGGCAATGTCGTCGTTTCAGGGAGAATGAAAATAGATGAGAGCGATAAAATTATTAATTATTACACTTTGGCAGAAGAAGCATTTCTCTCCGAAGATTCATCAAAAGCTCTTTCTTATTGCAATAAGATTCTTGAAAATGATTGTAAATTTTATAAAGCATGGTTGCTTAAAGCAAAAATTACTTTTTTGACAGAGTTGACGTCTAAAGGAAATAAAGCGGCCATGACCAGCTTTGCTAAGGCATGCGATTTTTCCGCACAAATTTCAGAAGATGAGAAGCAAAATGTCCTCAAAGAGCTCTGCAACACTGTTTACGATTATTTTGAAAACTTAACCGACAAAACTTGCACACTTTCTATTCCAGCAGCCCACCTTAATCGTAGTCTTATGCAAAACTTGCACAAATTTGGCGCTGATAAACTCTTTGATAGAGAAAAATTAGAAAAAATTATTGATAAGATACATGATGCGGATGATTTTTTTTGCAGCTTTTGTTTTGATTTGAGCGGAAATCATACATGCAAACATTATGAGACCATCCGAAAATTTGCTCAACAGATTATTGATTTATTAAATTCTGACTTATTGTCTGATACTAACAAACATACCCTGACAGAAACAATTTTTGCTTGGCTGGACAAACAGGTCGATGATGTTTCGCAAAATGTTAAAACCTTGGATAAGCTCTATCTTCGAGACCATTATTCAACCACTGATGAGCGCGACAGTTGTTGCAACACCTTAGATGCCATGGCCTTGCTTTTGAAAGAAATTGATGCCGATGGCAATCAAGAGCTGTATAACAGTATTTGCACCAGATTTGAAGAAGCCGTTCTTATCATGTGCGACTGGAAATGGTATGGTTCCGGAGGTTCTTATAATTTTTCAGATGAAGCCATTGCCGCATGGCGTAAAAAAATAAAACAGGTCAAACAGAAATACCGTGATTTGTCTAATGATGAGGCTAAAAATGATACGACAGAGACTGTTGTTGACGAGGAGAAGCCTCAAGCGGCAAATGATACGGATAATACAACAGAAACAAATTCAGGAGAGACATCTGACAATACCACGAGCGAAAAACTTAAACTGCAAAATGAAAGGAAACAAAAGATAAAAGAGCTAAAATCGCAAACAAAATTTGATGAAATTGATTTGTGTAATAAAATTTGTTTGTTTTTTTTCGGGGCGGTTTTAGTTATCTTTGCCGGAATTTTTATTTATACTTCAATAAGTGACTATAATGCCTATAAAGTTTCTTTAATAGAACATTATTTAAAGTTTTCTCAACCGTCAAAAACACGATTTGAAATTCAAGAAAAAATTACCGCCTCTCTTAGTTGGAGAAATGTGGTCACTTCATGCGAAACGTTAAAACAAAAAATTAAGCAAATAAAAAAGATTAAATTAGATTCTGTGGTTTGTAAGGAAAATAAGCTAAAAGATGGTATTCTCTCCAAAGCAGATTTTACTTTTTTTGCACAAGAGGCCGGCCCTTTAAGTATAAATATTGAGCTTGACGGAATGAATGCCTCAATGGAAAAAATATCCATCATTGATGAGGCTTCTTTTGCGCAAGCCCTTAAGGAAGGAAATACGCAAAAGGTATCCGAAATGATGAAACGCGACGGATATTCTTTTGAAAAAACTTATATTGACGGGGTAACCGCACTTGAATATCTTTTAGATAAAAATGAGGCCATGGTAATTTGGATGCTTGACAACGGCCTTGATGCCAACACCTATACCAAAACCGGCATTACCTTGCTTATGCATGCGACTATTCATAATAAGACAAAACTTTTTGATAAACTCTTAGCCTCTGAGCAGACGAAAGTAAACTTAACCGATAAAAAAGGACGTACCGCTTTGATGTTTGCCGCCATTAAAGGACGCAAATCAATGGTCGAAAAATTAATAAAAGCAAATGCAGATATTTATATTGCAGATAACTCTAAAAAAACGGCATATAAATATGCTCAGCTGGCCAATAATTCTGAAATAGCAAAAATATTAGGCTCGGATAAAATTAGCGTTTATGTATTCTCTGATTTTTGCAACCAATGTAAAAATAAAATTAAAGAGCTTAAACAAATATTGAAAAAATATCCTACTGCCTCGTTGGATATTCAAAGCAAGGAATCGGTTTATGAAAGATTTCCGAATTATAACGTTGGTATGAATGATATAATTATTTTTGTTTGTTCTGATGAAACCAATAGATGTTCTGGACTTCCTTGTTGGAGTAGCGGAGATATTTCAATTTTGATGGGAAAAGGAAAATAACATGAAAAAAAATAAGTTTATTATTGCAGCTCTTGTTTCTCTGCAAGGATGTATGAGTTTGCCGGTTGACCAATATCATTATTATCCCGAAACAAAAATTTCGCAAAATTATACCTATGAATTTGCGGAATGTGATAAAAAATTTCAACCCTATAATGATTGGGCTCTCAAAAAACTTAACCCTATCGGAAAGCAAGATACTATCGGGACTGTTGAAATTCATACAATTGCAAAATCTGTATCTGCGCCCGAAAGCGCAATTTGGACTATGCCTTCAGTTTTAACACTCGGCATTTCCGGTTTTGTCGGTTGGCCTTATAAAAGAGAAAAAGTTGAAATCAGTATGGAAGGCATTGTAAAGACACCAAACGGAACCAGTGTAAAAGCATTTGAAACAAAAGATGACGGAAGCTGTATGGTTGCCATGTATTATGGCTATGGCACGCAAGATGCCTTACAATGCGCATATCGCAAGGCTTATCACCGTGCGTTGGATAAACTCATGAAACAAATTGAAGATGATACTCAACTTTCTCACTCTTTGAGCGAGCAAAATAAAAAAGATATTCAGAAAAGAAAACAGATTTTAGCTCGCCAAAAAGCCGAAGAGGCTCGCCAAAAAAAGCAACAACAGGAGAAACTTAATAATTTGCTCAATGAAGTTGATAGCCTGTAATAAATTTTGGAGATATTGTCAATGTGGATCCTGGCCTTATTTATTGAGTTGATAGTTGTTTTGGGGTGTGCTTTTTATGCCTCGAAAAACTTTGACAAAGTGTTGTCCGAAAATATAGAAGCCGCCGGACAGAAAGTTGCCAGCTTCACTTATTGTATTGTCATCACCTTGATTATACAAGGATTGTTTGCTTTTGCTCTTATGCCTTGGCTTAAAAATATTCTTTTTAAT
>CALXWF010000066.1 GCA_944392285.1 uncultured Alphaproteobacteria bacterium
GGGTTCTATAACAGCTACAAACCTTACGGTTTGACCACGCTCGTTGGCGTGGAGCGGTGTTGTTCCAACACCTTGGCATTCAGCCCCGAGTAAACTCGGGGTTTTCTGTAAGGCAACTAATAAAGAAGACAGAAATATATTTTCCGGAAAATGCGCTGCATTTTGAGCCTCATCTGTCATTCAAATTTCAGAAATTGCATTTGTTTCCGATTCGACTGACTGTGAATATCTTATTTTTATGTTCCAATCCGAATAAAATTAAGTTAAAGAATAAACAAATGGGGAATTTATATAAATTTTATTAGATTGGGGAATCTGGTGAATAGTTTTTTGCAGAGTATCAAAAATCTGTCGCCCGGTCGCTTAGCGTCAATCGCGGCGATAGCAATATTTTTGATAAGTTTTTTTGCCTATATCGGCATGCAGGTAAGTTCAACCGAATATGCGGTCTTATATACGGACTTGGAGCTTGAAGACGCCAAGCAGATAGTCACGCGCTTAGAAACAGACAATGTGCCTTATAAAATTACTAAAAACGGCACGGAAATTATGGTTCCTAAAGAACTTGTCAATAAAATGCGGGTAGAAACCGCCGAGCTTGCGCTTGCTTCCAAAGGCTCAAATGTCGGCTATGAGATTTTTGACAATACGGATGCCTTAGGTTCTACCAATTTTGTGCAAAATGTTAATTTGATTCGCGCGCTTGAAGGTGAGTTGGCACGTACGATTCGCACGGTAGATAATATTAAGAGCGCCAGAGTCCACTTGGTCTTGCCCAAAAGAGAGATGTTCTCCAGAGAAGAGCAAGCCCCTTCGGCGTCGGTTGTAATCAAAACCGCCCAAGGCAAACTCTCGCCGCAAAGTATTCAGTCGATTCAAAAATTAGTTGCGGCGGCGGTTCCGAAGTTAGATGTTAAGAATGTTGCCATTGTTGATAGTGCCGGAAATTTGCTGACCAATAATTTTGATGATGAGCAGACATTGTCAAATGTCAGCAACGAGGCTTTGCGCTTGGACCAAGAGCGCAAATTGGCCATGAAAGTTCAAAACCTGTTGGAAAAAACCGTCGGAGAAGGCAAAGTGCGTGCCCAAGTTAACCTTGAGATGGACTTTGACCATGAAGTCACCAATGAAGAGATTTATGATCCCGACAGTCAGGTTGTTCGTTCGCAACAATCCGTAACCGAAGAAGGTTCCTCCGGTGAAAATGAAGCGCCGGTAACGGTTGCGCAAAACATTCCGAACGGCGATACGGTAGCACCGGTTAACGGCACTTTCAGTCAAAATTCTCGCACCGAAGAAGTTGTCAATTATGAAATTTCCAAAGTTGTCAGAAATCGGGTTAAAAACAGCGGCGTTATTAAACGTTTGACCGTAGCCGTAATGGTAGACGGCGTTTATGACAAAAATGCTCAAGGAGAGAGCGAGTATCGTGACCGCACCAAAGAAGAAATGGAGCAAATCACATCACTTGTTAAGTCGGCCGTAGGCTTTGATGCTGACCGAGGTGACGTGGTTGAGGTTGCCAATATGCGCTTTGTCAACATTGACACCGGTCCTGAGTTTGTTGAAGAAGTCTTAATCTTTGGCTTTACCAAAGAAGAACTGATGCAAATTGCCGAAGGCTTGGGTGTTGCCATAGTTGCCATCTTGGTTATTTTGTTAGTCATTCGTCCGCTGATTAACAATGCCTTTGAAACCGGCAACACCGGCGGCGACAGCAAGTTACTTGGCGATAATGCCGAAGAAGAAAATCTGCTGTTGTCAAACTTCTTAAATGACGACGGGGGTGAAATGGACGAATTAATTAATATAAATAAAGTAGACGGCCGTGTTAAGGTCTCCTCATTGAAGAAGATTAATGAGCTGGTTGAAAAGAACCCCGACACTGCGGTCAATGTTATTCGTAGTTGGCTTTATCAAAATGACAACTCATAATTTGAAGGCAGGATTAAGATAATGAAACAAAACGTAATAGATGATTATAATCTGATATCTGGCCAGCAAAAAGCGGCAATCTTGATGTTGTCATTAGACGAGGAGCGCTCGGCATCTTTATTTTCTTTAATGGATGATGAAGAAATAAAAGAGCTTTCCGTCATTATGGCAAGCCTCGGTAAGGTAAACTCAAATGTTGTTGAGCAGTTGTTTCAAGAATTTGGTGAGAAAGTTTCCAACACCGGTGCTTTAATCGGCACATATGAGAGCACGGAAAGATTGCTGGCCAAAGCCTTGGACAAAGACCGTGTTTCTGTTATTATGGAAGAGATTCGCGGGCCGGCCGGTCGTACGATGTGGGACAAACTCGGCAATGTTAACGAGCATGTTTTAGCCAACTATTTGAAAAACGAATATCCTCAGACCATTGCGGTTATCTTGTCTAAGATTAAAGCCGAGCATGCGGCAAAAGTTATTGCTTTGTTGCCTGAAAATTTTGCCATGGAAATTGTAATGCGCATGCTAAGGATGGATTCGGTGCAAAAAGAAGTCTTGGATGGTTTGGAAAAGACCCTGCGCAAAGAGTTTATGAGCAACTTGTCCAAGTCCACCCGCCGCGATTCGCACGAGTTGATTGCCGACATTTTCAACTCTTTGGACCGCAACACCGAAAGCCGCTTTATGGAGGCTTTGGAAGAGCGCAACCGCGAGAGTGCCGAGCGCGTCAAGTCTTTGATGTTTACGTTTGAAGACCTTATTCGGGTTGATGCCCAAGGCATTCAGGTTCTGTTGCGTAACATTGACAAAGACAAGCTGGCTATTGCTTTGAAAGGTGCCTCAGAAACCATTAAAGAGCTGTTCTTTAACAACATGTCCTCGCGTGCCGGTAAAATTATTAAAGAAGATATGGAGGCCATGGGGCCGGTTCGCCTGCGTGATGTTGAAGAGGCACAGCAATACATTGTTACCACAACCAAAGAGCTGTCCAATGCCGGTGAGATTGTCATCAGCGAAGGCAAAGACAGTGATGAGCTGATTTACTAGGGCCAAAGGCAAAGAGCATGAAAGAAGCCCGCAAATTTTTATTTGATAATTTTGTAATAGAGGAGAAAAAGCCTGTTGCGACGCCTGTGCCGACAGAAGTTGAGCCTGAGCCTGTTTTGGAAGAAGAAATCCCGCAAGAAACTGTTGTTGAAGTTGTTGAAGAACTCCCCGAGGTAAAGACCTACACGGAAGAAGAGTTAAACGAGCAGCTGCGCATCGCCAAAGAAGAGGCCTATGAAAATGGTTTTAAATCGGCCCAAAGCGGGATAGAAGCCAAAAACGAAACCATATTAAACGAGATAAACGGCAAACTTTTGAACCTGATAACCGAGCGTGAGCAAGAAGTTAAAAAGTTAGAGGCAGAGTTTATAGAAATGGCCAAAGCCATTGTCTTAAAGTTAGTTCCGGTCTTAGAGGCCGAGAATGCCGAAGCCTTGGTTAATCAGTTCATTGCTGAAAATTTTGCCAATTTTAATGATGAGAGCAAAATTTCATTTTATCTTAATCCCGAGATAATCGGGCAGGTAAAAGACAACATTGCCAAACTTGCGGCGCATCATGACTTTGAGGGCAAAATTTCTCTGCACAAAGACCCCTCGTTGAGTGAGAGTGATTGCCGAGTAGAATGGGAAAACGGCGGCGTTGAACGCAATTCAAAAGCCTTAAACGCCAAAATGACAGATTTACTTGAAAAGCAAAATCCGCAAACGGAGACAAACAATGGATGAAGAAAAGAAAATGGAATTAGACGAGCTGAGCGAGAGCACGATATTAGATGACGAGCCGGTTCTGAAAAAAGAAAACGACGTTGATGACTTTGACATTCCAAGCTCGACCAGCGACCTTGAAGCGGTTTATGACATTCCGGTTCGAGTATCTGCAATTTTAGGCAAAACGCAGATGAAAGTCAGCCAGCTGATGAAGTTGAACAAAGGGGCGATTATTGAGCTGGACAAGAAAGTCGGTGAAGCCATAGACATATATGTTAACAACAATTTGGTCGCACGCGGTGAAGTTGTTGTGGTTGATGACAAGTTAGGCATCACCATGACAGAAATTGTCAAGAGCGTAGCAAAATAGGATTTTTTTAATGGAAATACTCATTGTTGGGACATTAGACGGACAAATCGGCGCGGCAAGTAAGATTGCCATTGCCCAAGGCGGTCAGGTATCTGTGGCCGACAGCGTTGAGTCAGGCCTGGATATATTACGTTCCGGCAAATCGGTAGAATTGGTGATGATAGATGTCAAGTTAGACATCTACAAGTTTATTAGCTCGCTTGAGAGTGAGCGGATAAATGTTTTGGTTGTGGCCTGCGGTGTGGCCAATGACGCCTCTTTGGCGGTAAAAGCCATTAAGGCCGGAGCGAAGGAATATATTCCTCTTCCGCCGGACCCTGAGCTGATTGGGGCGGTTTTGGCAGCCGCTACGCGTGAGAATCATGCCCTGATTTATGGCGACAAAAAGACCGAGGCCATTTTGAAATTAGCCAAACAAATTGCCCCCTCTGAGGCCAATGTTTTATTAACCGGCCAGTCCGGAACCGGTAAAGAAGTATTTTCACGTTTTATTCATGACAATTCCAAGCGAGCCAACAAGAGGTTTGTTGCCGTAAACTGTGCGGCCATTCCCGAAACTTTGTTGGAATCAGAGCTTTTCGGTTATGAAAAAGGGGCTTTTACCGGTGCGGTGGCCAGACGTATCGGCAAGTTTGAAGAAGCCACGGACGGCACTTTGCTGTTAGATGAAATTTCCGAGATGGACATTCGCATTCAAGCCAAATTATTGCGTGCCATACAAGAAAAAGAGATAGACCGTATCGGGGGCAAGGCGCCGATAAAGGTCAACACGCGCATTATTGCCACCTCTAACCGCAATTTGGCAGAAGCGGTTAAAAACGGCACCTTCCGTCAGGATTTGTATTATCGTCTGAATGTCGTCAACATTAACATTCCGCCGTTAAAAGAGCGCCCGGATGACATTTTGGTTTTAGCCAAACACTTTGTAAAGAAGTTTTCCGAGTTAAATGACATTCCCTTGAAGCCGATTTCCAAAGAGGCGGAAGCTCTGTTGCTTTCTTATTCTTGGCCGGGCAATGTGCGTGAGCTTGAAAACACCATACATCGGGCGGTTTTATTAAGCACCGGCGAGCAGATAGAAAAAGAGGCCGTTATTTTGACCGAGGCAGATATGCAAACAGAGGCGTCTTCGGCGCCGGAGACGGCCGAAAGTTTGGTCGGCAGCAAAGTTGCGGATGTCGAGCGTAATTTGATTATAGATACTTTGCGCCACACTTTGGGCAACCGCACGACAGCCGCGCAAATTTTAGGAATTTCGATACGCACCTTGCGTAACAAGTTAAAGCAGTATGAACAAGAAGGCTATTTGGATAAATCGGTAGGGTAAAAATAAACCATGGCAAGAGCACCGCAAAATGCATCAATGTTTGGCGGCAAGTCATTTAAAGACTTGTTGGTTGCCTCGACTAAGAGGGGCGACATCTTTTTTGCTTTATCCATTATCTTAATGTTGGTTATTTTGATTATGCCGATGCCGGCCTGGTTGTTGGATATTGCTTTAGCCTTATCCATTACCATGTCTTGTTTGGTTTTGATGACGGCGATTTTTATTGAAAAACCGATAGAATTCAGTGCTTTTCCGCTGGTTTTGTTAATCACCACCATGTATCGATTAGCCTTAAACCTGGCCTCAACACGTTTGATTTTATCCAAAGGCTATACCGGTCCTGATGCCGCCGGTGAGGTTATTAAGGCTTTTGGCGGTTTTATCATGGGCAACAACTTTGTAATCGGTGTGATTGTTTTTGCCATTTTGGTTATTGTCAACTTTGTGGTCATCACCAAAGGTTCCGGCCGCATTGCGGAGGTTGCCGCACGTTTTGCCTTAGACGCCATGCCCGGAAAACAAATGGCTATTGACGCTGACTTATCCTCGGGGCTGATTACGGAAGATCAAGCGCGCGCCCGCCGTGAAGAATTATCCAAAGAGAGCTCTTTTTACGGAGCCATGGACGGTGCCTCAAAATTTGTACGCGGAGATGCCATTGCCGGCTTAATTATTACATTCATTAACATTGTGGCCGGTATTATTATCGGTATGGTGCAAAACCACATGAGTTTTGGCGATGCCGGAGAAACTTATACGCGCCTGACCGTAGGTGATGGCTTGGTTTCACAAGTTCCGGCGCTGATTGTATCTGTTGCGGCCGGTATTTTGGTATCCAAAGCCGGTATGACCGATTCGACGGATAAAGTTTTGTTTGAACAGGTCGCCAATTATCCGAAGGCTTTGGGTATGAGTGCCTTTTTAGCCTTGGCTTTAGGCATGTTGCCCGGCACGCCGGCAATACCTTTTGTCTTGTTAGCCACCTTAACCGGTGTTACGGCTTATTATCTGGATAAGCAGCAAAAAATACAGGCGCAAAGGGCGCAAGAGCTATTAGAGCAAGAAGAAAAACAAGGCAAAATCACCAAAGCCGCAGATGAACCGATTGCCAACGCATTAAGAATGGACCTAATTCGTCTGGAAATCGGCTATGGCTTGTTGCCTTTAATTAATGAAGAAACCAACAAAAAACTAACCGACCAAATCAAAGCCCTAAGGCGAGCTCTGGCCTCGGAGCTTGGTTTTGTCATGCCCTCAATTCGCATACAAGACAACATGCAGTTAGAGGCCAATGAATATAACATCTACATCAAAGAGGTCAAAGCCGGGCGCGGCGAGTTAAGGACGACGCAGCTTCTGGTTATGGACCCGCGCGGAGAGCCGATAACTTTGCCCGGCGAAAATACTTTTGAGCCGACATTTGGGCTAAAAGCCATGTGGATAGACCAGTCTTATCGTGAAGAAGCCATGTTCAGAGGCTATACGGTGGTTGATCCGGCCACGGTTGTCACCACGCATATAACCGAGTTGGTTAAAGACAACATGCCGGAGCTTTTGTCTTATGCCGAAACGCAAAAATTATTAGATGAGATGGACAAAGAGCATCAAAAGCTGGTCAAAGAGTTAATCCCCGGCAAAGTAAGCCTTGGCGCGGTTCAAAGAATTTTGCAAAATCTGTTGCAAGAGCGTGTTTCCATAAGAGATTTGCCCACCATTTTAGAGGGAATATCCGAGGCGGTATCTTCGACCCACAGTTTAATGATGATAACCGAGCATGTTCGAGCCAGATTGGCGCGTCAGCTGTCCAATGCCAATGCCAATGAGCTTGGGGTTATTTCTTTGGTAACATTATCGCCGGAATGGGAGCATGCCTTTGCCGAGGCGATTGTCGGCGAAGGTGATGACCGGCAGTTAGCCATGGCGCCGAGTGCTTTGCAGTCATTTATTACCAAGGTGCGCAACACCATGGAAGAACTGGCCGCCAAAGGAGAGAACGCGGTATTGTTGACCAGCCCGGGGATAAGACCTTTTGTTCGCTCCATTATTGAGCGTTTCAGACCTTTAACGGTTGTTATGTCACAAAACGAAATTCACCCCAAAGCCAAAATCAAGACAGTGGCGCAGATATAGCGGAGTAGGTTATGAAAATCAAAAACTTCATAGCACCCGACATTTCAACCGCCATGGACATGGTTCGTCAAGAGCTTGGGCTTGATGCGGTTATTATTTCCAATGAGAGCAAAAACGGCGAAGTATATATCACGGCGGCGGTAGAAGAAGCGCAAGAAATTTCTTTTTCAGACACCGAAGAAGAAGAACTTCAAATATCATCTTACGGGGAAACGCCGATAAGAGAAAGTTTGGCTTATCATGGTGTTTTAGACATCATCAGCGGGCGCATTTTGGCCAAGTGCCGCAAAATAGCCTCTGAGCGTGGTTTGCAGAATCCCAAAGAGGTTTTGGAGCGTTGTTTTTCCGAGATGTATCGGTTTCAAGATATATTAAGCCGCCAAAATCCGATAAAAATTTTCATGGGGACCCCTGGCAGCGGCAAATCGACTGCCATAGCCAAGACGGCAGCCCAAGCCAAGTTTAAGGGGGAGAGGGTCTGCATTATCAGCACCGACAATGTCCGTGCCGGAGCCAACAAGCAACTACAGGCATTTGCCCAAATACTTGAGACAGATTTTTTATTTTGCAAAGGGGAGCGAAGCCTATATGAAACAGCGCGCAAGGCTCTGAGCACCTATCCCTATGTTTTGGTAGACACGCCGGGCATAAATCCGTTTGTTAAGGCGCAGGTGGAAAAGATATCCCCCATAACCGAGGCCTTAAAAGCCGATTGTATCTTAACCATGGACGCCGGTCGCAATGCTTATGACGCGGCCGAGGCGGCAGAAGTATTTTATGGTTTGGGCGCGCGTTTTATCATGCCCACACGCATGGACTTAACCAGACGAATAGGGGCGATTTTAACGGTTGCAGACTGTTGCGACATGAGCTTTTGCGGCGCCAGTGTCAGTGACTCGATAGCCACGGGTTTAGCCGCCATAGACAACAAATCTCTGGCCGGATTAGTTTTGGCCGAATAAGGAGAAGAAAGATGGAAAACACCAAAGAAGAACTAAAAATCATACCGCGCGGCACAACCCCCCGCGGCCTGCAAAAGGGACGCAATTTAATAGCTGTTGCTTCCGGCAAAGGCGGTGTCGGCAAAACGTGGTTTTCCATCACTTTGGCTCATGCCTTGAGCCTCTTAAAACAAAAGACGCTTTTGTTTGACGGTGATTTGGGCTTGGCCAATATTGACATTCAACTGGGCCTAATGGTTAAAGATGATTTAGGCAGTGTCATTGCCCAAAACAAAACCTTAAATCAGGTCGTATACCATTGTGACAAAGGGCATTTTGATGTTATTGCCGGACGTTCCGGCTCAGCAGGCTTGGCCTCAATGCCGGTCGGCAGACTTCAAATTTTGGGTGAAGATTTATGTTTGCTTTCCACGGCATATAACAAGGTCATTCTAGACATGGGGGCAGGGGTTGAAAAGCCGGTCAGAATTTTATCCGGTTTGGCCGGCCAAATCATAGTTGTCTGCACCGACGAGCCGACATCTCTGACAGATGCCTATGCTTTTATCAAAATCATGACCTTACAATATCCCAAGTCGCGCATAAGCATTGTCATCAATCAGGCCACATCTTTGCGAGAAGGGCAAAGAACTTATGATACTTTACTCAGAGCCTGTACCAACTTTTTAAAAATAAATCCGCCTTTGTTGGGCATTGTGCGTCGAGACACGCGCGTGCGTGATGCCATTCGCAACCAAATGCCGATAATCAGTCGCTATCCGACATCTGAGGCGGCAGAAGATGTTATCGCCATCGCCAAAAGAGTATTAGCCGATGCCTGATATTATTGGCCAAATAACAACGCCGGGGCTTCAACCGGGAAGCGGTACGGCAGATAAACAACCCGGCGGGACGATTGAAAATCCGCCCTCAGAGCTTGGCGGCCTAAAACCCGGAGAAAGCCTGCTGTTGCAATTGGCAGACCGCGGCACCTTAAGTTCTTTGGCAAGTACTATTAAGGTTTATGTTAACAACAAACTCTTAGAGTTGCCGCTGACACTTAGTCTTGACAAGTCTTTAACAATTCCGCCGGATATCAAAGGCGACGTAGTGCTTCAGGTTACGGGAAATACGGCAGAGAAGATAAATTTCAAAATCGTAACCATAGACGGCCAAGCCGCGGAGAAATTCATAACGCCCAAAGGCGGAGAAACGGTATCGGCGCCGACGGCAGCCATTGTCAAAGGAGAAACCATTGCACCAAATCTGGAGCCGATAAAATTACAACCCATACTGACTGAGGCAATAAAAAATACTGACATTCCGCAAAATATCAAACAACTTCTGATACAAAATCTGCCTGATACCCAAATCAGCGCAATCGTTGATTCTTGGCAGCAAAGCAATGGCGGCACGGTTCAGACCGGGGGCAAAGAGTTTATCTCAGCCTTGCAAGAAGGCATAAAAAACTTTGTATCATCTCTTCCGTCGGCACAAGAAGGGGCATCTTTGCCGTCAAATGTGCAAACCCAAGTCAAAGAACTAATTACAAGTCTGATACAGCCCCTGCTTAATAAGGGGATTCCGGCAGAAGTAACGATAAAAGGCGAGGGCAAAATTGCGGTATTATCCACCTCTTTGGGTGACATATTTACCCAAACCCCGATAAAACTTCCTGAAGGCACAAAGCTGCAGGTAGTCTTAAAAGAGCTTTTATCTCAGCCTCAAGGGGCCGAGCCTTATCTGCAAGAGCTTGGCGCCGGTCGCAAATTGCTTGAAGGCCTCATATCTCCCAAGCAAATTTTTGAGCCCAAGACCCCCAATCTTCCGGCACAAGATTTATTGAATGTTTTAGCTCCCTTAAAACAAAATCAAACAGCCTTGCACCAACAGATAACCGCACATATCCCGACCGAAGGAGCCAAGATGCTGAGCAACATGGTTTCATATATGAAGGCGGCCTCAAGCGGCAATCTGTCGGATTGGCTCGGGCAGACCACGGTTGAAAAACTGCAGCTTTTAGGTGCCGAGGGGCAGGAAACTTTGCAACGCTTAACAGATTTTGTCGTGCAGAACCGTCAAGAAACACCGCTTTGGCGTCAGGTTGAAATACCTTTTTTAAGCGGGGGGCTAATAAGCAAGATTCGCGTGGCAATCAAAAAAAATCAAGATGAAGAAGAGCAAAACAAAGACCAAAAGCGCCCAAACGGCGGCACGCGTTTTGTCATAGATACGAGCTTCAGTCGCTTGGGTGATTTTCAGTTTGACGGTTTTTCCTTAAAACAAGAGCGCCGTTTTGACTTGATTATTCGCACGCAAAAAGAGCAACCCCAAGGTCTGATAGCCGAGATTATGCGCCTGTTCAAAAATGGCCTGCATCAGGTAGATTATGTCGGCAACATAAAAATTCACGTTAAAGAAAAATTTATCAAAGTCTGCGAAGATAGGGCAGAAACGACAATATCGCGAGATGGAATTTATATATGAGCAAACCAGTAAATGACCCCTTAGGCTATTATGAAATATTGCAAGTAAGCTATAAGGCCGACGAGGCAGAGATAAAACAAAATTATCGAGAGCTTGCCAAAAAATGGCACCCCGATCACAATTCTGATGCTTCGGCCTTAGATGTTTTTCAAAAAATTTCTGTTGCCTATGATATCTTATCAGATGAGGAAAAACGTCTGGTATATGACTTATTGGCTCAAGCCTACGGGCAAGAAAAATTTCCCGATATGTTTTCGCTCAAAATCTATAAAAACCGTGCCGAACAAGAAGATTTAACACTTCAAGCCGTAAAATTATGGAAAGTGAGGGGCAAAATTACCGCCACACAAAGCACCAAGACCGACGAGGTATGCAACTACAAAGAGGCGCGCAAACTTTTGCTTCAAGCCTCTCTGGCCAACTGGGCTTTAGGGTGGTGGAGCTTGGGTGGAATAAAAGATACCATTCAAGCGTTGATTTATAACATTAAGAAAGTCGGTCATAATAATCAGCCAAATTTGCGGCTTTTGCTGCATAATGCCGAGGCTTACCGGCAAGAAAACCAAAAAGAAAAAGCCTTTATCATGGCCAAGAGGGCATTAGCTTATGCCAATCCTGAAGCCCAAGAGCTCATCAATCGCTATCTTAAAAGTTTGGGCGTTGCACCGCAATTTCGTCTTCCGCGGTGGAATTATGCTGTCTTAAAGGCGGTTCAGCTTATTGTTCCGACAATCTTGCTGTTATTGGCGGCTTTTTCATTTTCGACCAAAGTTATGACGGAGGCCGAGTTAAAAGATTATTTTGCCAAAGTCAAAGAGATTGTATATTATCAGGAAGTAAGGTTTAACAGCGGCGGCGAAACGGTAGATGACATGGTCGTCGGCAAAATCTTAAATATTCCGGTAGATGTTAATGATTCCTCCAAACTTTATCATTTAACCTCCGGCCAAAAAGTGATGTTTGGCCCCGGAGATGACTTTGATATGATTACCGAGCTTGCCAAAAACAAAACCGTCAGAATCACCGGAATTACGCCGGATGAAGTATGGTATCGGGTTATGTTGGATAATGGCGACATGGGCTTTATCCGCCGAGAGTTTTTAAAAAAAGGCATTGGTGCGGAGATTCCCTTCGGCAGTAAGATATACAAAGCTCCGAGCTTGTAAAATCTGCAGGCGCTCTTTCCTGTTACCGCCGTTCTGTCTCTTTTCCCCAATTATCCCCTTCTCACTATGACGGGAACGCCTTCCCTTGATTCCCTCCCCCTATAATGGGGGAGGGTTAGGGTGGGGGTGATTCTTTCTGTCATGCTGAAGCCCACGCCCCACGGGACGTGGCACATTTGGAATCCATAACTTCTGCGTAGCAGTCCTTATTTATTTCACCCCTATCCCAACCTTTCCCCGTCAAGGGGAAAGGGGTAAGTGGATGGAGTTGTTAAGGGGAAAGGAGGTAAAGGGTGTAGTATCGAGGGGAAAGGAGAAAAAGGGAAAAATTAAAACAATTTCAACACGCTCTGCGCTGCTTGCGAAGCCAGAGAAAGTGAATTAATCGCCAATTGCTGACTGGTTTGTAAAGCAAGCATATTGGCTGATTCTTCATTCATATCGGCAAGGGTGAGCTTATCCGCGCCTTCTTCCAAAACGTTAATCAGATTTTCGGTAAAATCCTGGCGGGTTATGACA
This sequence comes from uncultured Alphaproteobacteria bacterium, assembly GCA_944392285.1. GTDB lineage: Bacteria > Pseudomonadota > Alphaproteobacteria > RF32 > CAG-239 > CALXWF01. The sequence goes on from CALXWF010000066.1 coordinate 12,633, forward strand.
ATCGAGTAATAATTGCCAAATGCTGAGGCAAAAGAACGAAGGGAATTAATCGCTGATTCTAACTCTGAAATAGATTTCTCGATATCTTCTTGCGAATTCCATTCTTTGGTTTTAAGGCCGAGGCTGTCGCTGTCAGCCTTGACGCCCATAACGTCGATTTGGGAAGAACGGTCTTCGTTGAAATTGATTTTCAGCTTCTGTCCGTCAAGCAGATTGATGCCTTTGTAAGAGGCGTCAGAAATCAGATAATCATATTGGGAAAGAGCAAATATATAAATATCTTTTAGATTATTATTTTTGTTATTATCTTTTTTCTTCTTCATTTCTGCATCAATATCTGGAATCCCATTAAAAATATCGGAGATTTTGTTCATTCCGTAAATATCTTCCGGTGTAATTCTTTTATTGGAAACGGTATCTATTATTATCTCTTTATCATTTTTCCATAATCCTTGTTTATCATTATATTTCCAAGAAATATAAACATCAGCGGCAAATTCTAAAATATTGCAAACGGAAGAGTAACTCTTTGGAAGATTAAATATTACGGAAGCAGTAGAATTGATCGTGGTGTTTGAAGATAACTGAATGCGGTTTTGATAGTTGCTGTCAGCTGGAAGTTCTCCACAATAAATTTGTGCGTTTGTATTAATTGTTGTCTGACTTTTAGAAATGAACTGACTCCCTCTGCTGAGGGCAAATGCAAATACAGGATTGTTAAAATTACATGAGCTTCTTTCTTCAAGGACGCATATAGAAGAAATTGATATTACCATTCCGAAAGCAAAATTATGTCCTTGTGTCTTTATATTGAGGATACCGTTTATATTTGTGGAGGCGTTTTGAGTAATATAAAGTCCATAATTGCGATATGTGCCGCTGTTGCTAAGGTTGTTTGTACCTTTTAATGTTAAACTTCCATAATTTAAAATTGCGGCATTTTCAAAATATTCATTACCATTGTAATTATAATCATCATAAAAGTTAATATTCATGTTTTGTATGGTGACATTTTGATTTTCATGTATTTTTATTGCAGATGTGAGATTCTGTCTAGCCTCGGTATAATAATTAATGGTAAAATTACTAAATAGAGAATTATTCGCAGCTGTGATGGCATCTCTATTCTGTTCATTAAAATTAAAGTTTAAGGATGTATTCTCCGTGCCGCCAAAATAAGACTTTCCGACCAGCGACTGTCCGTCATTCAAAGTCAGCGTCTGGTTTTCTGATAAGGTAATATCGCCGTCAATGACGATCAGTCCTCTTCGTCCGGAAGCTACTGCGGCCAGCAGTTCTTCTTCGTTGGAAACGCGGGCAATGACCGGCGCCGTGCTTTCCAAAGCCTGGCTGGCGACGGCCTTGGCCTGTTCGAGAAACTTAATGCCGGCGTCAATCGCCTCGGAGGCGCTCTTAATGGTCTGAATACCCTGAGACATTGCATCTAAAAGGGCGGTCAAGTCTGCCGCACGATTGGAAAGAGAAGCGGCAGTATAGTAAGCGGAAGGATTATCTATGGCAGAAGATACTTTTAAGCCTGTGGCTAAGCGATTCTGCACAATATCTTGCTGTCTTGCAATGTTTTGCAAGGCAAGCAAATTACTGCGCATGGGCGCTGTCAGGCTTATCTGGCTCATTCTTTCCAAATCCTCATATGGTCTGCTAAAGCAGCGGTCTTTCTGGATTCCAAATATGTCACAGCCGGTAGGGAGTGACTTTAGGAATGACAATAAGTTTTTCTCACCATAGATTTATGATATCATACTCTTTCAGTATAGGCCAAAAAGATTAAAAAAACACTTAATAAAAAACGCCAAAGAATATCTTTTCTTTGGCGTTTGGGTCTTGTTAACAAACAAGGTTAAGAGATTTTTTTCTGAAACAATTCTTTAGCTTTGTCAGCAAGGGTATCATCTTGTGATAATTCGTTAAAAGCCTGAGTAGGCGCCACCGGAACCGGTGTTGTCGGGGTATTGCTGACATAATTAATATCAGGCTTGTTACGAATATGTTTATAGGTAAAGAAAACAAAACCGGCGCTGATAAGCGAGAAAGAAAATGCAAACATGGAAGACCCAATTGCTTGCATGGCCGCCGACACAATAATCGGGCCGATGATAAGGCCGAGGTTTTGTGCCAAAATCAACATACCGCTGGCATAGATTCTTTCATCATCTTTAATCAAGTCATTCACATGTGAAACTGAAATCGGGTAGAGCGTAAAGATACAGCTTCCAAGAATCATGGTAGAGATGATTAAAGCGGTAGTTCCTTTATCAATCATAAAATGAATAAAAGGAGCCAAAAAGACCAAAACGGCACAAATTCCGATTAAGACATAGCGTCTGTCCATTAAGTCAGAGAGCTTTCCGAGCGGAAACTGTGCCAACAAACCGCCAAACACCCCAAAGAACATAAACAAAGACACTTCATAAATACTCAGCCCCATTTCGGTAGCGTAAATTGTTCCCAAAGTATAAAAAGTACCGATAAGAATACCGCTTGTGATGCAGCAAATAAAGCCGACCGGAGAAGCCTGATAAGTTTTTTTATAAGACATAGATTTATAGGTTTGGATTTTCGGCACACTGAGCGCAGTCATGGATACCGGCAACAAAGCAATGGAAAATAAAATAGAAATAACAATATATAAAATATATCCGGAGCTATCTGGAATATTCAAAAACAATTGTCCCAAGCTGGCACCGAGATAAGTCGTAATCATATACACGGCCATAATCAAACCGCGATTGGTATTATTGGCACGCGTGTTCAACCAGCTTTCCAAACACATCATGATTGTACCGATACAATAACCTTCTGCCAAACGCAGAATTGCCCAATAGAGGTGGTTTGGAGAAAAGGCATGAGCCAAAACCAAGGCCGAAAGCAAAGAGGCAAAAGCCGAAAACACCCGAATATGCCCGACTTTGTTAATGAAGCGCGAGGCTGAAACAGAGGCCAAAACACTGCCGAGATAATACATGGCCAAAATAATACCGGCAATACTTGTCGGTGTTTGGCTCTGGTTAAGTTTCATGGCAAAAATAGAGCTAAGCGATGCATAGCCGCAACACACAAAAGCCGTTCCGGCGAACAAAGCCGTTAAAGGCGAAACCACCGTCTTTAAAGATGCCAAAGATGATTTAAGAAGATTCATGATAAAAGCCTCAAAAAGCTAAAATAAATTAACGCACAACAGGGCTTCTATTCCAATAAATTTAAGAAACTCTTAAAATTATTTTAATTTAAAAAATATTTTTTTAAGGCCTCAACAATCGGCAAATCAGCCGGAGCAAAAGCATAAGCGCCCAAGTCTTTAGGGTTAATCCAAGCAAGTTGGGGGTGTTCTTTCAACACAGGTTCTTGGTCTGCGCTAAGAGTGGCAAAATAAGCATTGAGAGAAATCTCGCCAAATTCATATTGATACACCGATTCCATAAAAAAATCACCGACCGCAACCTCAATGTCTAACTCTTCTTTAAGTTCGCGTTTCAAACAATCTTGAAGCGATTCTCCTTCTTCGAGTTTGCCTCCCGGAAATTCCCAAAAGCCGGCCAAAGACTTGCCCTTCGGTCTTTGGCAAATCAGTATTTTGCCGTTGCGGCAGACAATCCCGGCTGAAACCTTTTTCATCAATAAAACTCCTCAAATATTTAAAAAATATATACAATACAACTACAATACAACCAAGTTTGAAACAAGAGAGAATATATTTTTTTTGACAATTCTTAAAAACGCGTTATCTTAAAAACACAGAGATATTTAGCGGGGAACAAATGAAAAAAATATATAAATTGATTATTCTTGTTGCTCTTATCTTAGCTTCTGCCGGTATTGGCTTCTTTTACTTTATGATGCCGAGCCCGACCCCGCGCCCCATGCCTCGCGTCGTGCCCAAAGGCTTACCGGCGGTTGTTACGGCACCGGGTGTTGCAGCACGACAATCTCCCTCCGTTGCCCCAAAAAATTCAAGCCTGCTTTTGGCAGATATGGGACAAAATGGCGTAGAGCTTCAGGCCGGTGGCGGTAAATATTTTTTTGACACCAATGAAGACCTTTTGGCTGAAGATATAGATTGGGTTTTGCCTCAAACGGCGATTTTGCTTAAGAATTGTGCCGCCAATCAACCGATTTCTTCCTTTGAAGAGATAAAAAACTATGACAGCAATGCCGATGGCATTGTTGATATGAATGACAAGGCTTTTTTAGATATTCTTTTGTGGTCAGACACCAACCAAGATGCCCGTTGTACGGAAGATGAAATAAAACTTTTGCCCGATGCCAAAATTACGGCCATCATACCTAATGTGACCAAACAAGAAGCACCGCAGAAAAAAGAAAACGTCACCTTAACCAAAATCGGTTCTTTGGAAGCGGATAAAAATTTTGACTTATACGCGGCCTCATTTACGGCACTTTCCCCACAAACGCGCTACACCGGCTCCAAAGTCGTGTCGGAAGATGTCGCAATCCTTCCCAACCTGCAAGGTATGGGGTTGTTGTTGGATTTGCATTATGCGGCCATGGCAGATGAAGGCCTAAAAACTTTATTGCAGAGCCTCAAAAATTTAACCCCGCAAGATGCACCGCAGTTTATGTCACTCTACACCCAAATGATAGAGCGTTGGGGCAAAGTGGACAACATTCCGCAACAAGAAAAAAAAGCAGGTCTGCCGCACCGCAAATTGGCTCTTTTGGCCAGAGTTTCCGGCATAAGTGAAGACGCCTGGTTGCAAAAGAACAAAAACACACAAAAGATAAATGAAATTTATGATGAATTTTACTATTCAACCGCGCAGGCGATTTTGGCACAAACATTAATGAATATCTCGCTGCCCTTATATGCTGTACCCAATCAAAAACCCGTAAAAGATGATGATTTAAAAAATATTTTTGCTCAGGCCTTAACGCTTAATGCCATGAATGACCCGCTGCTTTTAACGCAGATTTATGAAGTCTTACAGACATCTTTACAAAAAAGAGAATATAATCAGCAGATTTATAACGAAAATATGACGGCTTTGTTTAGCTACAACAATCTTGTTTATATGCGTCAAACGCTAGAAAAACAAAATTATGTTAAAGGCTATGACAAACTGCCGCTTCCGGCCGGTAAAAGCGGAATTTTTACCAATAATCCCGAAAATAATGTGTTTAACGGCGGTGTCGGAAATGATATTTATTATTATCATAAAGGCGATGGTCGTGACATCATCAACGAAAAAGGCGGCATAAACCACATTATCATGCCTGACATTAATTTTGCCGAGCTTGATTTTAAGGACGATGGGTTAGATTTGCAAATCATGCTCAAAAGCAACATGCAAAACGGCCTCATTATTAAAAATTATTTTGCTGACCCGCAATACAAGGTCGACAGCATAGATTTTAACAACGGGTCTTTGTTGAAATTGAATACGGTAGATGAAAACATTCTTTCATCAATCTGGACACGCCTGCATATGTGGTATTTGAAAACCAAATTATAAAAGGAGAAAACAAAATGAAAATCAGCAAACTTATAGCCTTGGCTTTGCCTTTGGCCGTTCTTGCCGGAGCCGCAAATGCACAAACGGCTTATGATACACTGGCCGATGGTATGGATAAATTACACAGCGCTGCAGAACGCGTAAAGGCATCAACGGCACAGGCCAAAGAAGCAGCAGCCGCCAAAAAAGCCGAGCCCTCAGCCAAAGAAAAGATTAAAGCAGAGATTGAGGCCAAAAAAGCCGAACTCAAAGCCAAGCAAGAGGCCAAGAAGGCCGAGCAAGAAGCCAAAAAAGCCGAGCTGAAAGCTAAAAAGAACCAATTAAAACAAGATATTAAAGACTTAAAATCTGCCTGGTAAAATTTAAGTTTTTTGCATAAAAAAAGACCGAATTTTTCGGTCTTTTTTTGTTTGTTAACGATATTTTGGGATTTTATGAATAATATATCCGGGTTTTGAAAAGAATTTTTTTATTTCGGGAGAACCAGCTTGAAAGAGAAGAAGACTAACAATCGCAATTTTTCCGATACGGTCACGACGACCGATGACTTAAACGTAGTTATAGACCGTGTAAAAACCGCTCAGGAAGTTTTTGCCACTTACACGCAAGAACAGGTAGATAAAATTTTTGCAGCCGTTGCTTTGGCTGCCAATAATGCCAGAATTCCGTTAGCCAAAATGGCGGTTGAAGAAACCGGCATGGGTATTGTGGAAGACAAGGTAATTAAAAATCATTTTGCCGCCGAAGAAATTTATAATAAATATCGTGATGCCAAAACCTGCGGCATAATCGAGCGTGATGCCACCAACGGCCTGACCAAGGTTGCCGAACCTTTGGGGGTTATTGCCGGCATTATTCCCACGACCAATCCGACCTCAACCACGATTTTTAAGGTTTTGATAGCCTTAAAGACCCGCAACGGCATTATCTTTTCACCGCATCCGCGCGCAAAAAAATGCACGATTGCCACAGCCAAATTACTGTTAGATGCAGCGGTCAAAGCCGGTGCGCCGGAACATATTATCGGCTGGATAGATGAACCGAGTGTTGAAATGTCCAAACACTTAATGGAGCATGAAGGCATCAGCATGATTTTAGCCACCGGCGGTCCGGGAATGGTTAAATCAGCCTACAGCTCAGGCAAGCCGGCTTTGGGTGTCGGCGCCGGTAATGTTCCTGCCGTTATTGATGAAACGGCCGATATCAAAACCGCCGTCAGCTCGATTCTGATGAGTAAAACCTTTGACAACGGCATGATTTGCGCTTCGGAACAATCCATTATCGTTCATCATGATATTTATGATGACGTTAAGGCCGAGCTGGCTTATCGCGGCGCTTATATTTTAAATAAAAAAGAAAAAGCCAAGGTAGCCAAGACCATAATCCAGCAAGGCAAATTAAACGCGGCCATCGTCGGCCAGCCCGCCTGTAAAATTGCCGAAATGGCCGGTGTAAAAGTTCCCGAAACGGCCAAAATTTTGGTCGGCGAAGCAGAGGCTATCGGCACGGAAGAAGAATTTTCTTATGAAAAACTTTCCCCGGTCATTGCCTTATATAAAGCCGAGAGCTTTGAAGACGCTGTCGGTAAAGCTGCCGAGTTGGTTTATTTTGCAGGTCGCGGTCACACGGCTGTTTTATATACGGCCCAACACAATCGTGATCGCATAAATTACTTCAGCGACAAACTGGACACTGGGCGTATTTTGGTTAATACCCCGTCATCACAAGGGGGTATCGGTGATTTATTCAATTTCCGTCTTGACCCGTCCTTAACCTTGGGCTGTGGCTCATGGGGAGGCAATGCCGCCAGTGAAAACGTAGGAGTAAAACATTTGATAAACATAAAAACCGTGGCGGAGCGTCGTGAAAATATGTTGTGGTTCCGTGTCCCGCCGAAAATTTATTTCAAACAAGGGGCAACCGGCTTTGCCCTGCGTGAGCTTGCCGGCAAGAAAAAAGCCTTTATTATCACCGACAAACCTTTGTTCGGTTTAGGCTACACCGACAAAATCACCAATGTATTGGAAGAGCTTGATATCGCTTATCAGATTTTTTCCAATGTTAATCCGGATCCTGATACCGATACGATAGAAAACGCCTTAAAAATCGTGCGCAACTTAGAGCCTGATGTCATTATTGCCTTAGGGGGCGGTTCGCCGATGGATGCAGCCAAAATCGTATGGTTGATGTATGAACATCCGGAAGTTTCGTTCCATGATTTAGCCATGCGCTTTATGGATATTCGTAAACGTATTTGCACCTTCCCGGATTTAGGTACCAAGGCGACGATGGTTGCGATTCCGACCACTTCCGGCACAGGTTCGGAAGTCACGCCCTTTGCCGTAATTACCGATTCTACGACCCACATCAAATATCCGATAGCAGACTATGTCTTAACTCCCAACATGGCAATTATTGATCCGGACTTGGTTCAAACCATGCCAAGAGGTTTGGCGGCAGCTTCAGGTATAGACAGCTTAACCCATGCGCTTGAGGCTTATGTTTCGTTGTTGGCCACGCCTTTCACCAACGGCATGGCACTTGAGGCCATTAAAATGATATTTGAAAACTTGCCCAAATCAGTTAATGACGGCGCCAACAATCCGTTAGCGCGAGAGAATATGCACTATGCCGCGACCATGGCCGGAATCTGTTTCGCTCAGGCCTTTTTGGGCGTTTGCCACTCCATGGCGCACAAACTCGGCAGTGAATATGGCATCGCACATGGTATTGCCAATGCTTTGTTAATCAGTCAGGTGATTCGCTATAACGCCAGCGACCAACCGACCAAACAAGGTATTTTCTCGCAATATCACTACCCCGAGGGCAAAAAACGTTATGCTGAAATTGCCGATGCATTAGGGCTTGGCGGCAAAAATGATGACGACAAAGTCAAAAAACTGATTGCCGCTGTTCAAAAGCTGAAAAAAGAAATCGGTATACCGATGTCCATCAAAGACGCCGGTGTTGATGAAAAAACATTTTTTGATAATCTTGACCACTTGGCCGAACTTGCATTTGATGATCAATGCACGGGCGCCAATCCGCGTTATCCGCTGATAAAAGAAATCAAACAAATGTTAACCGATGCCTATTGGGGCAAGGTTTAGCTCTTCAAAAAAAAGCCCTGCAAAAAATGCAGGGCTTTTTTTATGAACAAGCAAAAGCTGCTTGCCAAGAAAATTTTTCTATATTAGGCTCAAAGAAAGCAGAAAACGGAGGGTAAAATGGAAATGTGGCAAATATTGGCCGTTGCCGGCTTTTTACTGATTATTTTAGAAATGTTAACACCGACCATGCTCTTTTTGAACTTGGCATTTGCCTGCTTCTTAACGGCAGTTGTATCTGTTTATACGACCAATTTAAATATTTTGGTGCCGCTTTGGGTCGTGTCTTCTGCCATATTTTTGCTTTTTTTAAGGCCACTGATGACTAAAAAAGACGATGAAAAAGCCTCCTCAACCGGAATAGGACGATATATTGGCAGACAAGCCAAAGTTCTTGAAGATGTCAGCAAGGAAAGCGGAGTCATTACGATTTTTGATGAGCGCTGGGAAGCGCGCAGCCTTGAAGAAAAAAGCTATAAAAAAGGCACAACCGTCACCATTTTAAAAAATGATAATTTAATCATGTTTGTTGGAAAGGATAAATAAATGTTATGGGCAGTATTAACATTTTTAGTCGTTATTTATGTTATTAAAGGTATTATCATTGTTCAACAGGCAGAGGCCGTAATTGTTGAGCGTTTGGGAAAATTCGAGCGAGAGCTCGGCCCCGGTTTAAATTTTATTTTTCCGATTCTGGAAACGACCCGACCGATTGCTTGGAAGTTTTCGCGTCGTGATGCTGATGGCAATACATATTCCTACATTCGCGGCAAGACCAAGATAGATTTACGTGAAGCCGTATATGATTTTCCGCGGCAAAACGTTATTACCAAAGACAACGTCACAATCAGCATTAATGCGTTGCTTTATTTTCAGATTATTGATCCCAAAAGTGCGGTTTATGAAATTCAAAATCTGCCGGAAGCGATTGAAAAATTAACCCAAACCACCCTAAGAAATTTGGTCGGAGCTTTGGACTTGGATGAAACTTTGGTTTCGCGCGATAAAATTAATCATGAGTTGCGTGCAATCTTAGATGATGCAACCAATAAATGGGGCGTAAAAGTCAATCGCGTTGAGTTGCAAGACATTATTCCGCCTTCAGACATCCAACAGGCAATGGAAAAACAAATGAAGGCTGAGCGTGAGCGTCGAGCAGCCATTTTGGAAGCGGAAGGCTTAAAACGTGCGGCGATTTTAAAAGCCGAGGGGCAAAGAGAGGCTGAAGTCAACCGTGCCGAAGGCGAAAAACAGGCTGCCGTTTTGCGGGCTGAAGGTGATGCTTCCGCGCGTATTAAAACTGCAGAGGCAGAATCTGAGGCCATTAAAATGGTTATTAAGGCTATTGCCGATAAAGGTCAGCCTGATAAATATCTGATAGCGATGAAGTACCTTGAAACGCTTAAATCTATGACAGAGGGAGAAGATAATAAAGTTGTCTACATGCCTTATGAAGCAACCGGTATATTAAGTTCGGTTGATGGAATTAGAGAGATGTTTAATCAAGCGCCAAAAGCCTAAAAGGTACAATAAAAAAAGCCCTCTGATGAGGGCTTTTTTTATGCATTGGGTTTAAGTTGTATAAGTTCAATATGTGTGGCCAACCCGGTTTTGTCGTCTGTCTCGACATAAATGCCGGAGAAGCTGCCGCCGCCGGTACAAGGCACCAAACGAGAACCGTCATATTTTTGAGCAATGCGCGCAATCGGGGCCTCTTTTTCAAAGCCTAAAACCGAGTTATAATTGCCGCACATGCCGACATCCGTAATATAAGCCGTACCATTATCCCGAATGGTCGCATCTGCGGTCGGGATATGAGTATGTGAGCCGGCAACGATTGAAACGCGGCCGTCCAAATAATGTCCGAGAGCTAATTTTTCAGAGGTGGCCTCGCCGTGAATATCTACAAAAATTGCCGCAACATTTTTGCCTAAAGTATAATTTTTGAGCAAAGCATCAATTGCCTGAACCGGACTATCAACCGCTTCCATAAAAACACGGCCGAGCAGTTGCGTAATTAAAATCTTTTTGCCGTTGATAAGTTCAATCTCGCAAAAACCTTGTCCCGGAAGTGCGGCGGGATAGTTAAGCGGACGAACGATTTTTTTGCACGCGTCTAAAAACGGAATAATTTCGCGCTGTTGCCATACATGATTCCCCGTAACCAAGGCATCAATTCCGGCGTCAAGAAAATCGCGGCAAATTCCCGGTGTAACACCAAAACCATGTGCCGCATTTTCAACATTTGCAATAAAGATATCAGGCTTAAATTTGTCTTTAAGTTGAGGAAGGGCGGTTAAAAGGGCGTCTCTTCCGGCTCTTCCGACAACATCACCGCTATATATGATTTTCAAGTTTTTTATCCTGTATTTAGCAACAAAAAAATCCCGCAATCGGGATTAGATTTCGAGGGGCCGGCCGGCCGTATAATTACATTCTTGACGAACCGCTCTCACAAAGTGGGCGCCATATAAATGAACCACGATTCATTCAGTGACAGCTCCCTAAAAAATAACGTTGGCTCGGAAGATCTGCGGGAACTACGAACCGTCCAGCTCACCCTCTATAAATTCAGACTACAATAAATTTATCTTACTTGCAACAGATTTTATCTGCGCATCAAGATTTTTAATTTTTTCGGCCAATTGACGGTCAAATTCAAGGAGTCTCGAGTTATCCACAGTTTGGGCTTGGGCGGCTGCGGACGGATTCTTTTTCAGCTCGGAGAGCTCATCTGCCAAAAGCAGGCCGACCATGGCCAAAAGCATATTTTCATTAACCTGTCCCGAAACATTGGTTAAGAGTTTGGCCTTTTCATCTAAGACACGGGCCAATTGCAAAATTCTGCCTTCCTGTCCGTCTTCGCAGGCGACGGCATATTCGCGAGCATTAATTGTTATTGTAACTTGTGCCATTGTTTTCCAGTACGTTATCAAGTTTATTAATTAAAACATCAAGATTATTCAAAACATGAGAGGATGTATCACGCAATAAAGATAACTTTATTTCGGATTCCTTAAGCGCTTGGCTTTGTTTTTTATTTTCTTTAGCGGCTTCTTCGCATTTAAGCGTCAGCATATTTTCCAAATTTTGCAACGAGGCACTCAGTTCGGCAAGTGCATCATTTGTCAGCTTAAAATCAAAAAAATTGTTCTCAGTCACAGATTTTTCTTCCCAATCAAAGATTCTTTGCATATATTCAATGCATAATAAATAGATATTCAGGTTTTTCAAGAGCAAAGAAAATTTATGCCACAGTTTATCCTCAAAATATCGGAGCCGACTTTCACCCCGCTTAAAAAGGCAGATGCAGGGTGTTTTATTTTGTCGGCCGCCTTGCCCAAAGATTTTGTCGCCTCTTTTATTGCCAAAGCCTCGGCACAAAAATGTTTAACCTTATTGGAAGGTGAGGGCGCTTTACTGCTTTGTAAAGAGTTAAATGCGGACGGCGTTGTTATTAAAGTTAATGACGATTCTCCGTACAAAAAACAGCTCAAACCGGCAAGAGAAGCCTTAACAAACGGCAAAGTTTTGGGGGTTATCTGCCCGCCGAGCCGCCATGCCGCCATGATTGTAAGCGAAATAGAGCCTGAGTTTGTCGGCTTTAGCTGGCATGACGGAGACACAAATCTTGCCGAGCTGATAAAATGGTACAATGACTTGTTCTTGATACAAAGCGCTATTGAAATTTCTGGCAATATACCGGAGGTTGAAACAGACTTTATCATCATGCCGGCCAAAGATTTTGGTTGCTAAAAAAGAAAGTTTATATTAATTTGCACAAGATTGAAGAGATAAATTAAAACAATGGAGAAACAAGAATGAAACAATTAGCAGGATCGATTCGCATCGGTTGGGTTATTGAATATAAAGGCAAACCCTGGACGGTTGTCAAAGCCCAACACATCAAACCCGGCAAGGGCGGTGCTTTTATGCAGGTTGAAATGAAGGCCGTTGAAGAAGGAACCAAAACCAACGAGCGTTTCAGAACCGAGGATACTGTTGAAAAATTAATGGTTGAAGAAAGAGATTGCCAATTTTTGTTTGAAGATTCTACAGGCTTAACCTTTATGGAAAGTGATACTTTTGAGCAATTTACTTTAGCTGCGGATATTTTAGGCGATTCTCGTCCGTTTATGACCGACGGTATGGAAGTTTTAATCAGCTTCATTGACGGCAAACCCGTGAGTGTTGACTTGCCGCAACAAGTTATTTGTGAAGTTGTTGAAACCGAACCTGTTGTTAAAGGTCAAACCGTTACGTCATCATATAAGCCGGCCATTTTGGATAACGGCGTTCGCACGACGGTTCCGCCCTTTATTGCCACGGGTGATAAAATCGTTGTAGCCACAGCAGATGCATCTTACGTTGAAAGAGCCAAATAATGTCATACATCAGCCCTTTACTGAATTCTCTGATACAAAGCGTTAAAAAAGCAGGCACACCTTTGACGCGTGATTTTAACGAGATTGAAAAACTTCAGTCCTCGGTTAAAGGTCACAAAGAGTTTGTTGCCGCCTCTGTCGCCAATGTCGAGAAAACCTTGTGCTTGGAGTTGGCCAAGGTTAAACCGAATTATCCGTTTATAACGGATTTTGCCAAACGCCCGGCCTCTGGGGGATATTTTGTTATATCACCTTTGGACGGCGTGGTAAACTTTGCCCACGGCATTGCTGATTTTGCTTTGTCTGTTGCCGTTTGTGAAAAAGACACGGTGCAAGCCGCAGTTATATATAATCCGGCAGCAGATGAGCTCTATTTTGCCGAAAAAGGCAGCGGAGCATTCAAAGAAGGGTATCGCAACCATGAGCGTTTGCGTGTTTCTGCGCGCAAAGACATGGCAGAGGCATTGGTTGCGCTTGAGGTTAAATATCGTGAAGATGTAAAAGAATATGGCAAATTGCGTGATGCATTATTGCCTTTTGTCGGCGGCGTAAGAGTTCAGGGCAGCAGTGCGCTTGACTTAGCATACGTTGCTGCCGGCAAATTCGATGCGACAATCAGTCTTGCCAATGGTTTTGCCGAACTGGCGGCCGGTGTTCTCTTGATTAAAGAGGCCGGTGGCTATGTCTATGAAACCGAGCAGAAAGATATTCGCAGTGAAGATTTGGCCGCCGTTTTTGCCTCTGGCAACATTATCGGCGCCAACGCCAACTTAAGCGGTCAAATCCATAAACAGCTTAACCGTTAACTTTGAAAGGGAAAAGCAATGCTGAAAAAGATTTTGGTTGTTGGTACCATGGCTCTGGGCATGGGAGCATTAAGCGCTCAGGCTCAAATCAATAATGATGTTTACATTGATTATTCGGTTTTAGATGAGTTGGTGGGTACAAACAACCCAAAAGTTCACAATCAGCCGCTTTTCCCTGAAGTTAAAAAGGCCCCGCGTGTAAAAGCCTCAAAGCCGAGACCCGTTACAAAACCGGCTACAAAAGCAGCCGAGAAACCCAAGGTTGAAGCTAAAAAGGTTGAAAAAATCACCATTCCGGAAAAGGTTACAATAAAAGAAATTGTTCCGCCTAAGGCAAAACCTGAGGCTAAAGCTCCGATTCTTGAGGCTCCAAAAACAGTTTCTGAGCCGATTGCTCCGTCAACCGCGACTGAAAAATCTGTGCCGCAAAATCCGGCAGAAAGCAAACCGGCTCCGATTACCAAGCCCGAAGTTAATATTCCGGCACAAAAACCGGCTCCGTCAGAAAAGGTCGTCCCGCAAGTAAAAGAGCCGGAAGTCCCCGTGGTTGAGAAATCAGCACCGGAAACAACACAACCGACACCGGCCCCGCAAGCTAAAGAAGCCCTGACAGATAACAAAATCTATTTTGCCGAAGAGAGCGCAACCTTAACGGAAGCTGATAAAAAGAAGATTGACAAGTTGTTGCAAAGTTTCGGCAATCCGCAGGAAAACAAAATTGCCATCAATTCATATAACTTTGAAGACGGTAAAGATGTTTTCAAGAAAAAACGTCGGAGCTTAGACAGAGCCATTGCGGTTCGCTCTTATCTTCTTTCTAAAAAATATAAAAATTTCAGCATCAAAGTCGTAAACGTAACAGACGATGAGAGCAAAAAGAATTTGGTAGAAATAGAAGAAATTAAATAAATTTTACAAAAAAATGCAAATTTTTGCTTGCAGAATTAATTCTCTTAATGTATAAGGGGCTAAATTCATTTTGCATTGTTAATACAGTTTCAGGAGTTTTTTAAGATGAAAAAAGGAATTCATCCCGATTATCACGAGATTACTTATGTGATGACAGACGGATCCAAATACAAAACCAGATCGACCATGGGCAAAGCCGGAGATGAAATCCGTCTTGACATTGACTCGAAATCTCATCCGGTATGGACAGGTGTTCAACGTTTGGTAGACACCGGCGGTCAGTTGTCTAAGTTCAACAGCAAATTCGGTGCTTTTGGTCTTAAAGCTGAAAATAAGTAATTTTTGAAAAGATTTAATCTTTGTTAACCTGCCTTGGTATAAAATCAAGGCAGGTTAATTTTTTTTATAAGTGCGTCAAATGGTAAAGATAGTACACTATGAAGTATATGCCAATAAAGGCGAAGGCTGGCGGCTTGAAGATCGTTTTTCAAGCGAGCAGCGCCATGAGGCAATTAATTTGGCAAAAGAAATTGAGAGTGACAAATACAAAGTCAAAATCATTAAAGAAACCTTTGATGTTCAAGATAATTCATATATAGAGACCACAGAATATGTCGGAGGTTTCGGCAGTGCCAAAAATGCTTCCGCGCCCTCCATCTCTTCGCCGGAGTTTTGGCAAGAAGAAAGCATTGAGAGCAGGCGCCCTGCGGTAACCAAGCCGGAGATTTTTTCAGCCATATTAAAACTTATCAGCATTATTGTTTTGTGCTTGGTCTTTGCCAATGTCTTTGTAACTTTGCTGATACCGATAATAGAGGCCTTTGCCAGTGAAGAAGTAACCAAGCCACTGTTATTCTTAATATTCTTTGCCATTTTCTTGGGAATATCCGTGCCATTGGCCATGAAGAAGGTGCCTTGGCATGTTTTCACCTCGCGCACGGTCAAGCGCGCCCCGTTAAGTGAAAAGACGCTTTATGACAAAGCTCAGGCGATAGTGCGGCAATATGGCTTAAATGATGAGTTTGACAGCAGCATTGCGCCGATTTTCCCGGAAGCGCCGTTGGAATATAAAAGGCACATCGTTTCTTTTTTAAGCGAGATAATTGCAGGCCTAGATTCACAAACTTCGTTGCAAAACAGTTTTTCAAAACTTGGTGTAAAATTGGTGGTTTACGGGGGCTGTTTGGAGTTGTCGCGTTACAGCGGCTTAGGTATAACCGAGGCAAATTCCTTATTATATGAGGCTTTTAAGGTCATAGACGGAGATAATCCGGACTTAGAGGCTTTTTATGATGCCAAAAAAAGTTATCGCGACAACAAAGTAGCGGTTTTCCTGGCCGGAGTCGGTGCCTTTTTAATGGCTCAAGTAATTGAAGAACGTCCGAGAGATACCAATATTTTACGCATAACCTTTAATAAGTGGGAAAACCTCAATCGAGTTTCGCCTGAGGAGGCTAAAATTGAGACAGAAGAAGTTGAGCCTCGTCTTGACGAAGATGTCATTTATTCAAGTAAGGTAAACTTGAAATCAGGTATACAATTTTTTGATCAGGCTGTTCCGGGCTTGGAAGATGATAAACTACGCATGCAAGGAGAGATAAGGAACATTATCTTTAACCTGATAAACAAATATCAAGGCGGGACGACCGTTGAAGACAATGGAATAACGTCGGTAGAGTTTTTAAAACTGACCAACGCGGTAAAATTTGCAATAGAATTTTTCAAAGACATTTCCATCTATCAAGATGAGTTGGAAGATGAAAATTTAATATTTAACAACCGCTGCACCATAATTCCGGCGCGCCATAATGAAGAAATAAATCTGAGCGACTATGTTTCAGACATATTTGCCCACACTTATGATGATGAAATTATCATAACCTCAGAAATAAAAGAGGCTTTAGACGGCAGCAAATACAATTTTGAATTTCTAGGTGAGAAAAAACTCGAAAAAAGCGGCACATTAATTGCATTATATAAATTACAATATGAAAAATAATTGCCAAAGGGCAAATTTTATGATACAATAAAAGCTGTTGAACAGGAGTAAAAACAATGTCTGAAGTATCCGGAATACCTAGCGCCAGCTCCGGCAACTACTGGGAGAAGACCCTGGCGGATGTCAATGATGTTGATGAAACCTTTGCCAATGCACGTGACATGGGTTATACGCGCTTAAACTATGCGCGCGTTACCACTGTTGGTAAACTTGCCAACAATGACAGTACGGATATTTACAAAATTACGGCTCAATCCAACGGTATTTTATCTGTTTCATTAAGGAATGATAAATCAGAGGAAGAAGAAAAAGTTTTAGACCTCTCAAAATATGATGAGTTTTTAGATGAACTCAAACAGCAAATAGACCCTGAAGGCTATGCCAAAGAGCAAGAAGAAAAGAAAGAAGCCGAGGCCAAAGCCAAGCTGTTGGAATATACGGCTCCCGGCATGCGCCTTGAAGTTTATATGGAAAAGAACGGGCGTCAGGTCTTAATTGGAGACAGTGATGCTGAAGAAGGATCTGACT
This sequence comes from uncultured Alphaproteobacteria bacterium, assembly GCA_944392285.1. Taxonomy (GTDB): domain Bacteria; phylum Pseudomonadota; class Alphaproteobacteria; order RF32; family CAG-239; genus CALXWF01. Next base: position 29,859 of record CALXWF010000066.1, read on the forward strand.
TGCGTGAGACCTTAGACAGTATCCTGAAAGGCGAATACAAAGCCAAGAAGGGAACCTACTATTTCAAAGTCAGCCGTGATGATACGGTTAAAGATGATGAAGAACTTTCTTATGCCATGCAGGTAATGCAGGGGACGAGCTATAAACATGACTATTTGTTAACGGAATCTTCCTCGGAAGATACCAAGAACAAAACCACGTCAATAGTTCCGTCCACCAGCAGCAACGGAGCTTTGTCGGGCGTTAACGCTTTGCAAATACAGGCCACACGCTATCAGGCAACGGCACAGATGTTGCAGGTTGGCTATTTGAACATGGCGTCAATCTATAATAAAAACAGCCAATATTAAAAAATTGCACATTTCTTATCAAAAACCGATAAATTTGCTTGTATAATAAGCAAAGAGAATCTATGTTTAAGATAAACAAGGTTATTTTTGTGTGATGAGCACAAAAGCAAAGATAAGAAAGGAAGATAAAAATGACGGCGCCTTTAATGCCCCGCGCAACAGCGGTATGGTTAGTTGAAAATACGACATTAACATTTCGTCAGATAGCCAATTTCTGTGAAATTCACGAGCTTGAAATTCAAGCAATTGCCGACGGTGATGTTTCCGGCAATATTATTGGTTTAAGCCCGATTGAAAACGGTCAATTAACGCTTGAAGAAATTCGCCGTTGCGAGGCAGACATTCGTGCAGACTTACAAGCAACCGAGCTTGAAAGAAACGTTAAAGCCCGCAATGCCAAGGCCAAAAAGGTTCTGTCTCCTTCACAGCGCAATGATAAACCGGCCGCTATTGCTTGGGTCTTGAAAAATTGCCCTGAGATTCGTGATAGTCAAATTTGCAAGTTGATTGGCACGACCAAGCCCACCATTGAGGCTATTCGCAACGGCACCCACAAAGACAGCGCGGTTTTAAAAGCCAAGAATCCGGTAACGATTGGCTTGTGCTCTGAAAAAGATTTGGAACAGGCTTTAACTTTGTCTCAGCCCAAAGTAAAAGCTGAGAAGCCTGCAAAAGCAAAAAAAGCCAAAGCCGAAAAGAAGGCTGCGCCCAAAAAGGCCGCCAAAGCCAAAGCTGAAAAGAAGGCTGCGCCCAAAAAGGCCGCCAAAGCCAAAG
>CALXWF010000067.1 GCA_944392285.1 uncultured Alphaproteobacteria bacterium
TGGTTAGGCTTATGTAGTTGATTTCACCGAGTCTGCACCTCCAAGCGCATTGGTATCTGGGATTTTGTACCAGATAGGTTTCTTCGGGTTTTTGGCCGAGTTTCTCCGTAAAGAATTCTTCTGCTGCGGAGCGTTTTTCGTAAATTTTCATAGCTAATTTTTTTTAATATATACAACATAATATGATTTTGTCTATATTGTACGCTTTACGGTTAAGAAAATCAAGATAAAAAAACGCAGAAACCGGTTTCTGCTTTTTTTTATCAAGTAAAATCAAAAACTTTTATCGATCAAGAAGTTTTTGGAAGGCTTTTTGCAATTCTTCCGTGGTATGGGCAACTTCCGTGACCGGTTCGAAATGTGTCAAAGGACGAGGGTCGTAAAGACTGTGACGCTGCGGCCGAGGACGTTCTTCGCCGGGGTTTTCTTTGGGAGAAGACTGGTTCCGCAGTTTTTGTAATTGTTTCAGCTGAGCCTCCTTATTACGGCTGAGTTTCTTCAGGCTGTCAATGTCGTTGTCACGGCAAATATCGTTGCAGTAGTCGCATATAAGGCGGTTTTTCATTTTTTTGAAATAGTCTTCGTTTTGCCCGGGACCGGGATGAAGGCGTTTTTCTTCATAACGGATCTCTGCCAGCCGCAAAACAGTTTCTTTCAACTCCGGCGGCAGTTTAAAAACAGCTAGACGCTCGCGCGGGCGAGGCATTTCGCTTTTGGGTTCATATTTCGATTTCATAATTCCTCTAAAAATTTTTTATTATAAATAATGAGGTCATTATGCCCGTATATAGCTATGAGAGTCAAAAATATCATCGACTTATAAACAAAAAATTTCAGACAATAATGAAAATTGGTATAAAAAAACACCCCGACGGATGTCGGGGTGTTTAATTGTTAAGCTAAAGAATTATTCCGCTTTTTCGCATACGGAAAAATCAGCCATATGCTCTAAGAGTGAACGTTTTTCTTTAACGTTTTCCTGAGCTTTATTCAACAAAGTTTCATAACGCTCGGGGTTTTGTTTATTGACAATTTGGAAACGAGTTTCGTTTGCCATATAGTCAGCCAAAGGTTTGGTCGGTGCTTTAGAATCCAACATCAAAGGCGCTTTGCAGGCTTTGATGTTTTCCGGATTATAACGATACAGCGGCCAAGAACCGGATTCAACGGCGGCTTTCTGGTGCTCCAGACCGTCAGCAAGGTTGAAACCTTGGGCAATACAGTGTGAGTAAGCAATGATGATTGACGGGCCGTCATAAGCCTCGGCTTCATTCATGGCTTTAATAACTTGGCTGTCATTGGCACCAAATGCAACTTGTGCAACATAAACATTGCCGTAAGACATGGCAATCATGCCAAGGTCTTTCTTGGGCAGAGCCTTACCGGCTGTTGCAAATTTGGCTGAGGCGCCCATCGGGGTCGCTTTGGATTGCTGACCGCCGGTGTTGGAGTAAACACCCGTGTCCATAACCAAAATGTTGATGTTTTTGCCGGATGCAATTGCATGGTCCAAACCACCGAAACCAATATCATAGGCCCAGCCGTCACCACCCAAAATCCAAACAGATTTCTTAATCAAATAATCTGCCAGTTTGTCAAGGTGTTTGGCTTCAGCTGTGTTAATCGTGGCCAGTTTTTCGCGCAAGGCTTTAACATTGGCGCGTTGGTCGTCAATCTCAATATCCGTGCTTTGCGGGTTGTTCAAAATCTTTTCAACCAACTCGGCACCGACTTTGTCTTTCAGGTTTGAAAGCAAGTCACGAGCAAACTTGGTTTGCTGATCAATTGAGAAGCGCATGCCAAGACCAAATTCGGCGTTGTCTTCAAACAAGGAGTTTGCCCAAGCCGGACCATGACCTTTTTCGTCTTTGGCGTAAGGTGTGGTCGGCAAGTTGCCTGAGTAAATTGAAGAACAACCGGTGGCGTTGGCAACAACCATGCGGTCACCAAACAACTGAGTCAAAAGTTTGACGTAAGGTGTTTCACCACAGCCGGCACAAGCACCAGAGAACTCAAACAAAGGTTGAATTAACTGTGTGGTCTTGGGCAAGTTCTTGGTTACTTCCGTACGTTTTACGTAAGGCAGAGTTTCAAAGAACTTCCAGCAGGCTTTTTGTTCATCCAAATGATTTTCAATATGGTCCATATTGATGGCTTTTTTGCTCGGATCAGCTTTGTTTTTAGCCGGGCAAGCGCTTACGCAGATACCACAGCCGGTGCAGTCTTCAGGTGACATTTGCCAAATAAACTGTTTGCCGGCAAACTCTTTGCCTTTGTAAGCAGCAGATTTAAAGCCTTTGGGCGCATTTTTGAGTTCTTCTTCAGAAGCAACTTTCATGCGGATAACGCCATGCGGACATACTAAAGAGCATTTGCCGCATTGGATACATGTTTCAGGATCCCAAACCGGAATCTCGGTGGCAATGCAGCGTTTTTCATATTGAGTGGTTCCTGTCGGCCAAGTACCGTCAACAACCTTTTCAAAGGCAGAAACCGGAAGCTCGTTACCACGGTCGGCAATGATTTCACCGGTAACTTTTTTGATGAATTCCGGTGCATCGGTCGGAACCGGCGGCAAACGATGGAAGGTTGACGTTACATGGTCGGGATAGTTAACTTCGTGCATGTGAGCCAAAGAGGCGTCAACAGCTTCAAAGTTCTTTTGAACAATGGCATCACCCTTCTTGCTGTAGGTCTTTTTAATGGCGTTCTTGATTTCGGCAATTGCCTGTTCTTTGGGCAAAATGTTCGAAATAGCAAAGAAACATGCCTGCATGATGGTGTTGATGCGTTGTCCCATGCCGGTTTCACGCGCAACTTCTACCGCATTAATGGTGTAGAATTTCAGTTTTTTATTGATGATTTCTTCCTGAACTTCAATCGGCAATTGGTTCCATACTTCATCAGCACTGTAAGGTGCGTTCAAAAGGAAGGTGGCACCGGGTTTGGCAATTTTTAAAATGTCAACCTTGCGCATGAAGGGGAATTGGTGACAAGCAACAAAGTCTGCTTTGTTGATGAGATAAGCAGATTTAATCGGATTGTCAGAGAAACGCAGGTGAGAAGTGGTCATAGAACCGGATTTGCGTGAGTCATACACAAAATAGCCTTGACCATATTTACCGGCGTCTTCAGCAATGATTTTAATGGAGTTTTTGTTGGCTCCGACCGTACCGTCAGCACCCAAGCCATAAAATACGGCGCGAACAACGTCTTTGGGTTCGGTATCAATTGAGTCATCAAAAGGTAAAGATGTTTTGTTGACATCGTCCGTGATACCAACAGAGAAACCGTTAATCGGTTTGGCAGAAGCACCGTTGTCATAAACGGCTTTAACCATTCCGGGGGTGAATTCTTTTGAAGACAAACCATAGCGGCCGCCAACAATCTTGGGAAGCGTGCTTAATTCGCCGTTGGCAAAAGCCTGACTCAAAGTGGCAACAACATCCAAATATAAAGGTTCACCGGTAGAGCCGGATTCTTTGGTGCGGTCCAAAACAGAAACAACCTTAACCGTCTTGGGCAAAGCCTTGAGGAAAGATTTTTCAGGGAAAGGACGATATAAATGAACTTTCAATACACCGAGTTTGGCGCCTTGAGCGTTCAGATAATTAATGGTTTCTTCAACCGTTTCGGCACCGGAACCCATAATAACAATAACTTGTTCGGCATCGGCGGCACCAACGTAGTCAACAACATGATATTGACGACCGGTGATTTTGGCAAATTTATCCATTTCTTCTTGGACAATGCCTTCAACCTTTTTGTAGTAGGGGTTGGAAGCTTCACGACCTTGGAAGAAAACGTCAGGGTTCTGAGCCGTACCGCGAATAACCGGGGCTTCAGGACGCAGAGCGTTTTTGGCGTTGAATGTATAGTCAACACCTTCTAACATGGCTCTTAAGTCATCATCTGACAGAAGTTTAATTTTTTTGATTTCATGCGAAGTGCGGAAACCGTCAAAGAAATGCATGAAAGGAACGCGGCTGCGCAAAGTTGAGCTTTGAGCAATGGCGGCCATATCATGTGCTTCTTGAACCGAGTTGGAGCAAAGCATGGCAAAACCGGTTTGACGGCAGCCCATAACGTCGGTGTGGTCACCGAAAATGGACAAAGCGTGATAAGCCAATGAACGCGCGGCAACATGCATAACAAAAGGTGAAAGCTCACCGGCAATTTTATACATGTTGGGGATCATCAAGAGCAAACCTTGAGAGGCCGTAAAGGTTGTGGTTAAAGCACCGGCCTGAACAGAGCCGTGGCAGGCACCGGCGGCACCGGCTTCAGACTGCATTTCCTGAACTTCGGGAACAACACCCCAAATGTTCTTTTGTTTGGCCGCAGACCACGCATCTGCCCATTCACCCATCGGTGAAGACGGGGTAATCGGGTAAATAACGCAGACTTCATTCATGCGGTGGGCAACGGAAGCAGCAGCTTCGTTACAATCCATCATTTTCATTTTAACTTCTGACATATATTATATCCTTATATGGTTTAGTGTTATAAAAAACACAAAAAAAGCCCTCAGATTAGACGGTTTTAGGCCTGATCTGCCGGCTCGGTTAAGACTATAGAATCTCTATGCGCGTTTTATAGCAGATTAAATTCCGAAAATCTACTAAAAAATCGCTGAAATGTGAATCTTTTGTGCGGTTTGAGGGAGTAATAAATTTTTGGGCAAAACAAAAATTTTTATTGCAAGACGCTCAAAATCGTGTATAGTGCCTTTTGCCTTTGCGGGTATAATTCAATGGTAGAATGAGAGCTTCCCAAGCTTTTAATGCGGGTTCGATTCCCGTTACCCGCTCCAGTTTTTAACCGCCTTTTCGGCGGTTTTTTTGTTTTGTCGCGTGGGTGAATGTTTTGTTTTCTATGATTTGTTTTGTCTCACCATATTTTTTTATGCGGGATAGGACAGATAAAAAATCATTTAGCATATTTTCTTTGGTTAGAAATTTATCAAGTGTTTTATCACCTACTGAGTTATGATCATCAAACCCTAGAATTTCCGAACAAATTCGGCTGACAATTCTTTCTTTGGCTAAATGTGAGAGATGTTTTTGTTGTATGTGTTCTTCAATGCAAATATGTGTAAATTCATGTGTTAATAATAGGGGTAAGAATTGGGGGGTTATGCATTGTGGCGAAATGGTTATGGTGTTTTGGTCGGTGTTATAAAAGCCGCCGCTCATGGCGCCGGACAAGCTAATCGTGAGTTTGTCAGGGTGTTTAATCGGTAATTGTTTTAAGAGTTCGTTCTTTTGGCGTAAAAATGGTATGCCTTTTGTTAAAATAGTTGTTTGGGCTTGTTCGAGTTTTTCTCGATTATAGATGTTTGTTTTAAAATAAGTTGCAATTTCTTGTAAATCATCATTTTGAAGATTTGCGACAGATAGTTTTTCAAGTAGATACGGATGATAAAAAAATTTGTCGGCAGAATATATGGTTGCATATCTTTTATGATAATTTTTGTAAATTTCATGTTGATGCTTCCAGCTTGCTTCTGCGCTTAGAATTTGTATGTCAATTTGCATTGTCAGAGATTCCGTATGGTTGCTATCTTATCTATTAAAATTTTTATCATACAAATTTTGCCTTGTAAATTCTTTTAGAAAAAAAGACGTGAAAGTTGCTCTTGACAAAAAATGCTTGTTTTGTATAAAGAGGCTGACAAATGATTTTTTTTAATATTATTATATGTTATGAAAAGAGTTGCTTTTTTTAGAAATTTGACAAACCGTATCTCTCCTTTAATGGAAGTTTTGGTTTGTGATAAAGAGAAATGTATGCGGCGTGAAGTGCCTTTTGCCGATGCTTCGGATGTTAAAAATGATGAATTGGCAGTCGAAGATTTGGAACAACTTCAGTATAAGGAAGTTATTGATTATCAAAAACTTATTAAGTTTTTTTGGTTGTTTCGGCAAGAAAGAGGGAAGGCGCCGTTTATTTTGACGCTTGAAGATTTGCCAAGCTGCAACATTACACGTATGGTCTATATTGATAAAAGGTGCCAAATGTGGGTGGCAAATTTGGAAAAATCTTCAGCTTTATCCTTAAAGATGGAGGTCGCATCTTGGTTATTGCGCCACGGTGATTATCGTCCTGCTATGGGTGATTTTCGCAAGGAAACCTCCGTGAAAAAAATTTATTGGGAGTTATTTAAGGATTTTACGAATTTTGTTGGTCTTAAGGAAAATCAAATTCTGGTTTTGCAGGTTAAGTCAACAGTATAAAAGGTGAAACTTTTGTTTCACCTTTTTTTTGTATCTATTTGAATGTCGGTTCAATATGAATAACCACACGTCGATTTTTGATACGGTTTTGCGGTATCGGTTCGCCAAAGGGATCTAAGTTTGGATATTTGGGTGATACGTCATATAACCCCGTGGCTTTGAGTCTGACACGCGGTATGCCGCGACTTTCAAGAAAGCGGGCAATCGCCGAAGCCCTGGCTGAGGACAATTCCCAATTTGACGGGTATTGGGCATTGCTGAATTTTTCGTCGCTGGTGTGTCCTTCAATACTGAAATTAAAACTGTTATAGCGTTCGGATTGTAAAGTTGCGGCTATGCGTTTTAAGGCAGGAATCATATCCGGCTTGATTTCGGCCGAACCATAATCGAACAGCATATCTCCGCCGAATTCCAAAACGACTCCCTGTGTATCGCTGCCCAAGGCAACGTCTTTTTCCAGATTTAATGACTGAATGTCGTCCGATAATTCCAACAGCATGGTCTCAATAGGTCGCTGGACTTGTTTTTTGCCAAGGCTTTCATTCATTCCGGCCTGAATTTGCTCAAATTTTGCGGCGTCTGGTTTGGAAACGGAAAGCATCATGACAAAAAAGCACAGCAACAGCGTCACCATATCGCCGTAGGTTGTCATCCAATCTTCGTCAATTTTATCGTCTGTCTTCTTTTTCATCCTAGTTTTCCTGTGACGTATGGGCGGATGCGTTCATATCGCGATCAATTAAAAACTGTTCATCCGTATCGACAAAAGAGTTTATTTTGTCCTGAATGTAGCGGGGACTCTTGCGTTCGGCCAGAAGAACCAAACCTTCCATCTGCATAATATTTTTAAACATCGTAACATCGTTGCGTGCGGCAATTTTTGTGGACAAAGGAATAAAAACAATGCGTGCCAAGATAATACCATAAAATGTGGTAATTAAGGCGACAGCCATACTAGGACCGATTGCCGAGGGATCTCCCGCCATACTTCCCAACATGATAATAAGACCGATCAGCGTACCCAGCATTCCGAATGCCGGAGAATCTCCGCCCATTTTTTTGATGGCGTCGGTCGGGCGTTTATCCCGTTCGCTCTGGGCTTCCAGCGTATGCTCCAAAATTTGTTTGATTTCGGCACCGGTGTAGCCGGTAACGACCAAATCTGCTCCATAGGCTAAGAAAGGGTTTTCTTCACGCAGGCTGTCAGTAATTTCGTTTTCCAAGCCCTGCAGGCCGTTCTTTTGGACGATATAGGCCCAACGGACGATACGACCGATTTCGTCTTTCAGAGAGCTTTCGGAATCTGCATGGCGGCGGAACGCCGTCAGCATAACTTTCAGAGCGGATAAAGCATCTTTAAGTTCATAAGAAATAAACAGCGTTACAAAAGTACCGCCGCCGACAATGATAATACTCGGAAGGTCGACAAAAGCCATCGGATGATTGGTTGAAGCAAAAATTGAACCAACAACGACACCAATCCCGGCGAGAAAAGCTAAAACACTGGCTAGAGACATTTTCTATGATCCTTATAAATTTCTAATCTTTAATTTATTATACCCGACAATAGGTTAATATTTTGCAAACAATGATTTGTTCTCAAAATGCAGATTAAAATTTATTTTTTCAGTGCTTTTACATAAGCAATGTTGGCGTGTTCTTCGCAATAAGTTTGCCCGATTTTAACCTTGCGTCCGCAAAAATGAAAATTTTCATCTTTGGGGTCGCCTATCGGCCAACGGCAAGTGTGGTTATCAAGATCAGTTAACGTTGTTTTGCCGTTTTTTACGGGAGATACGGTCGGTTGCGCCGAGACCTTTGGGGCGGGGGCAGGCGTTTCGGAAACGGGCTTGGCTGCGGGAGCAGCTGCCGGAGAAGGAGCCTTTTCTTTCGGAGCAGGTTTTTCGGTTGTTTTTTCAGGCTTGGTTTTCGGTGCTGCTGCCGGTTTTTCGTCGTTGTCTTTCTTCTTAATCGGTGACGGACGCCCCGACAACCCCAGACGGTGAACTTTGCCGACAACCGAGTTTTTAGAAACACCGAGTTTTTTGCCGATTTCGCCGGTTGTCATCCCTTGAGCCCAGAGCTGTTTGAGCTCATCAATCATTTCAACTGTCCACCCCATCTTTTGTCTCCTTCGTTTTAGAAATTATATGTTTTTATTTTCTAATAATAAAAAATTAATTGTTCCGAGTCTAGTAATATTATGATTTTATCACTTCTTTTTTGGAAATTTGTGGCTTATATTAAGGATAATTGAGGCAAAAAGGAGAAAAATATGAATCGTTTGAAATTCTTGTCTTTGTTGGGATGCAGCTTGGTTGCTTTTTCTTCCGGTGTTTGGGCCGAAGAAGGAGAAATTTCGGCTGATGCTTCTTATAACAGTGCCATGCAAATCAGTATTTATAATGATAATCTGGCTTTTGTCAGAGATACGCGCAATGTAAACCTGAAACAAGGAAAAAATGCGGTTGCCTTTGAAGGCGTGGCCGCGCAAATGCGTCCAGAAACCGCTTTGCTTTTGGGAAACGGCGTAGAGGTTGTTGAGCAAAATTATGATTATGATTTGCTCAACGCTACGAATCTTTTGGAAGAATTTGTCGGCAAAAAGGTTAAAACCGCCGTGCTTAACCCGGAAAACGGTCAGACGATTTTTGATGAAGCAAAGGTTCTTAACAGTAATTATGGTTCTCCGGTGCTGCAGTTTGATTATGGAATTGAAACCAATTTCCCCGGCAGAATTGTCTATGAGACTTTGCCAACGGATTTGCGCGTAAAACCTACTTTGGTTGTTAGTCTTAATAGTCAGACAGCCGGTGAAAGACCTTTGGAGCTTGCTTATTTAACCAATGGTTTGAGCTGGAAAGCCGATTATGTTGCTGATTTGAAAAGCGATAATCGCTTAAATCTTAATGGCTGGATTACGCTTAATAACGAATCGGGAACAGATTATAAAAATGCGCAAGTGCAGTTAATTTCAGGCAATGTTAATCAGGTCGAAATTGCCAGACCCGTTATGGCACGAATGATGAAAGCCGCCGGAACCGCCGTAGACAGTTTTGCGGTTAATGAATCGGCTCCGATGCCGGCGAGTGAAGCCTTTGCCGATTATTATCTTTATACTTTGCCCGTAAAAACAACAATTAAAGATAAGCAAACCAAACAAGTCAGCCTGATGAACCAAGATAACGTTGTCTTTGCCAAAGAATATCGTTTGGTGTCTCCTTTATATGTCGGGATTAATGTCAGACAAAACGAGTTTAAGAAAGCCAATCCCGAAGTATTGGTTAAACTTAATAACCGTCCGGAAGATAATTTGGGTATGCCTTTGCCCGGCGGTGTTGTTCGTTTTTATGAAAATGATTCTCAGGGAAACGTTCAGTTTATCGGCGAAAGCCGTTTGGAACAGTTGGCAAAAGGGGAAGAAACCGAACTTAAAATCGGCAAAGCGTTTGATGTTTTTGCTGCAGGAAAAATCAAAAATGTCAGACAAATTTCTAAAGATATCGGCGAAACCGAGCTTGAAGTTACCTTTAATAATGCTAAAACTGAAGCCGTTGATATTGTGTTTGAGCAAAATTTCAGCAACCAATGGGAAATTTTGAGCGAGAGCTCAAAAAGTGTGGTTAAAAATGCCAATACCGCCGTTTGGAATTTGAATTTGCCGGCTCAAGGCAAAGTTGTTTTGACTTTTAGAGTAAGAGTTAGTCGGAATCCGGTATGAAACTTAGGGGCTTGATTATATTCGCGGCGACTTTTTTGTTTGCAGGCGCTGCCCAAAGCGGGCCGGAAGAGTTTTCCGATGCCTTTCGGGTGGACTTGGATGAGAAACTTCCGGCTTTTTCCGAGTTGCAGCAAAAATACGCCGCGCAAGCTCAAGATTATGATAAGGGATATGAATTCGGTTGGAATATCGGTACGGTTTTCAATGATATATTCAAAAATACCATAACCGCCTATGGCGGCGGAGAGGCCAGAATTGCTCCCAAAAACGAAGAAGCTCTGCTTAATATGTTGGAAGCAATGCCCAAACAATATTATCAATATATCGGGCCTTATTTGCACCAGGTTCCCGGAATGTCGGAAAAAATTTTGAATATGCCGGGCATTAAAGAAACTAAAAACCAGTTTCCGACGCGAATTGCTCCTCAGCTTAAACATATTGAAAATTTGGAGTTTTTGTCGCCGTCACTTTATTTTTTGCTTATGCCCGAGGCTTGGCCTTATACCATAGATTTGAAAGAATATTCCCTGCCAACGCCCGTGCGTGTGAAAGTTAAGCCAAGAAGCGCCTTTTGGCAAAAAGTATATCAAATTGTACCGATGAGTGAGTTTGCTCCTGATGCACCACAAGATGAAAAAATCGGTCGGAGTGCTTTGCGGATGCCGAATCCTGACGAAAACACGCTTATAACAGCGGCAGATGTTAAAGCCTTTGCCGATACGCTTGATAAAGTTAATGATTTTGCTAACCAAAAGGCGCGTAAGCCTCTGTTGTTTGCGGCCGGCGGCATGATTGACCTTTGGGAAACGGAACAAGGATCAAAATTACCGCTCAACCAGCTTAAAGATATGGTTAATCCATGTCAGAGGTTGGTGCAAAGAGTGCAGCTGTTGGGGTGGGAAAATGAATTTCAAATGCTTATCGGGGCAGAAGGTTTTAATTTGAAAACTTGGGCTTATACCTGTGACAAAACAATTAAGGCCTATCGTGTTTCTAAAATGACAACCGATACTTTACGTAGTATTAAACTTTATCAGTCGCGTTATTATGAGGCGGAAATTAATAAACAAACTCCTTATAATGCCAAACTCCATAAAGCAACGGCGGCCGCATTTTTGCAAATGCATCAGGCGCCGCTTGCCGATGTGATGGAGGTGCGCAAGCTGCGTCCGCTTTTGCATGATAAGTTCTTGAAAAACGATAATTCTTTGGCGATTTTACCGCTTTCTCTCTTTTAGTAAAGGACAGAATCGATAAAATTTGCAAATTTTTATTGCATTTCATTTTGATAATGGTTATACCTAGGTAAACTCAATTTTAAAATATGGGAAACAAATAAAATGGCACGTGTTACAGTTGAAGATTGCATTGATAAAATTCCTAACCGCTATGAGCTCTTAATGGTTGCTGCTCAGCGCGCCAAAGATATTGCTGCCGGTTCGCCGATTACGGTTGCCAAAGATAATGATAAAAATCCGGTTATCGCTTTGCGTGAGATTGCTGATGAGACAGTCAGTATTGGAGAACTGCAAAAGTCTTTGGTTATGGGCTTGCAGAAATATGTTGAGGTTGAGGAACCCGAAGAGGAAGAGCTCGAAATTATGGCTGCCGAAAAAGAATTGGCCGACTTGGATGAACAGTTTACCGGTTTGTTGCCTGAAACCGATATTACCGATAGTATGCAAATCGTCGGTGAAGACGGGGAAGCCGATTTGGATTTAGATGCCGAAGCTGATTCCTCTCTTGATGATGAAATCGGTGATTTGGATGATGGTTTAGATGTCGGTGCCGAACTTGATGATTTTGATGATGTCGACGAATAATCTTTCAGAATATTATTGATTTTTTAACGTTAAGCCTCCAGAATATATTCGGAGGCTTTGCGATTCTTAAAAACACTGCAGGGCAATAATTTGTAAACAGAAGAGCTGAGATCAGATGTTAAGACAGTATGAATTGGTTGATTTGGTAAAATCATATGACCCTGATGCCGACGAAGACGCATTAAACCGCGCTTATGTCTTTGCCATGAAAAAACACGGTGCCCAACTGCGTGCCTCCGGTGACCCTTATTATTCTCATCCGATTGAGGTGGCCGGTATTTTAACCAAGTTTAAACTTGATTCAGCTTCTATTATTGCCGGCCTTTTGCATGATACGGTCGAAGATACAGATACCACGGTTGAAGAAGTTCGCAGTTTGTTTGGCGATCAAGTTGCACAAATTGTTGACGGTTTGACCAAGTTGGCTATGATTGAGCAAAAGTCTGCCAATAACAAACAGGCTGAAAATTTTCGTAAGCTGTTGTTGGCAATGTCTGAAGATATTCGTGTTTTGCTGATTAAACTTGCCGACCGTTTGCATAATATGCGCACGCTTAAATATTGTAACCCTGAAAAACGCGCGCGTGTTGCCCGTGAAACCTTGGATATTTATGCGCCTTTGGCCGAACGTATCGGTATGCAGGAAGTTAAAAGCGAGTTGGAAGAAATTGCTTTTGCCGAGCTGCATAAAGAAGCTCATGATTCCATTGTGGCGCGTCTGAATTTCTTGCGTGAGCAGGGGAGTAATTTGGTTCCGAAAATTATTTCTCAGCTGGAAAAAGATATGGCGGATAACGGCATTAAGGCGACTGTCAGCGGACGTGAAAAAACGCCTTATTCCATCTGGCGGAAGATGCAGCAGAAGAATGCCTCTTTTGAGCAATTATCCGACATTATGGCTTTTCGTATCTGCGTTGATGATGTGGCAACCTGTTATCAGGCTTTGGGTGTTGTCCATTCAAAATATCACATGGTGCCCAGACGTTTTAAGGATTATATCTCAACACCGAAACCCAATGGTTATAAATCTTTACATACGGGGGTTATCGGGCCTGAAAATACGCGTATTGAAATTCAAATTCGCACACATGAAATGCATGAAGTCGCCGAAAAGGGTGTGGCCGCACACTGGGCTTATAAGCAAGGCGAAAAAGCCGTCGGTCGCAACTTCCGTTGGATTAGAGAGCTACTTGAAATTTTGGAACAAGCCTCTAATCCGGAAGAATTTTTGGAAAACACCAAGCTTGAGATGTATAATGATCAGGTGTTTTGTTTTACCCCGAAAGGCGATTTAATCGGTTTGCCGCTTAATTCTACACCGGTAGATTTTGCTTATGCCGTTCACTCTTCGGTCGGTGATACTTGCGTCGGAGCTAAAATTAACGGTGAAATCAGACCTTTGCGTACGATTTTGCAGAATGGCGACCAAGTTGAAATTTTGACCTCTAAGGCTCAACATCCCTCAACCGAATGGGACAGATTTGTCGTTACCGGCAAAGCAAAAGCCGCTATCAGAAAATATGTACGCGCCTATAAGCGTGAGCAGTTTATTGCGCTCGGACAACAAGTTTTGGAAAGAACCTTTAAGGGCGAAAATTTGGAATTTTCCGAAAAAGCTCTGGTTAATATTCTGCAGAATTTTGAAGCAGAATCCATTGATGATATTTATGCCAAAGTCGGTGAAGGCTTGGTGACAAGTTGGGATGTTTTGCGTGCGGTATATCCGGGTTATAAACAATCTAAACTCGGCCGCGTGGTTAAATCTCTTAAGCCGGTGTTCAAAAAAAGCGATGATAAAAAAGCCAAAAAAGGCGAGCCGGTTAAAATTAAAGGCCTTATCCCCGGTATGGCTGTGCATTTTGCCGGTTGTTGCCATCCTTTGCCCGGTGACAGAATCGTCGGAATCGTTACGACAGGTAAAGGGGTTGCCGTTCATACCATTGACTGCAAAGTGTTGGAAAAATTTGCCGATGAGCCGGAACGGTGGCTAGATATTGCCTGGGGTGATGATGCTTTGGAAGGAATGCATGTCGGTCGTCTCAAACTTATGCTTACAAATGAGCCGGGGTCTCTTGGCGAACTTTCGAATCTGATTGCGCGGCATAACGGGAATATTTCTAACTTAAACATCACCAACCGCACCGTCAGCTATTTTGAACTCCAAGTCGATGTAGAAGTTAAAGACCTCAAGCATCTTACCGACATTATTGCAGCCCTCAAAGCGTCTAAGGTTGTGTCTTATGTGGCTCGCGCCAGCCAATAAAATTTGCTCTGCGGTCATCTAATACGAAAACTTCGTGGTAAAATTTTTAGTCACGTACCTTTTTGTACGCTCAAAAAATTTTCCCCTCGTTTTCTATTATATGACTCACATATCAAATTTTCTTACATAAAATTTGTATAACGGGCAACTAATACAGATTTTTCGTGTCAAAAGTGTCCTCACGTACTCGGTACGTTTAGAAATAAAAAAGGCACCTGTTAGGGTGCCTTTTTAATGAGGGATGTATTTTTATAATTCGCTTAAATATTTTTCGGCTTCAAGCGCGGCAATGCAGCCGGTTCCCGCAGCAACAATTGCTTGGCGGAATTTGGGCATTTGTACGTCGCCGGCGGCAAATATGCCGGGGATGTTGGTCTTGCAGCTATCTGCTGCCGTCTTGATATAGCCTTCCGCGTCAAGCTCAAGCAGGCCTTTAAAAAGTTCCGTATTCGGATGATGGCCGATGGCGATAAAGACACCGTCAACTTTTAATTCACTCAAGCTGTCGGTTTTAACATTTTTTTTTTTTTTTCCGGTAACACCGCGTGGGTTTTCCGTTCCCATAACCTCGTCAACAACGCTGTTCCATTCAACTTTGATTTTTTTGTTGGCAAACAGGCGTTCTTGCAGGGTTTTATCGGCACGCAACTCATCACGACGATGAATTAAGGTGACACTGCGGGCAAAGTTTGTCAGATATAAAGCTTCATCAACGGCCGTACTGCCTCCGCCGACAACGGCGACATCGCGGTTACGATAGAAAAAACCGTCACAAGTTGCACAGCCCGAAACACCAAAACCCAAAAACTTCTTTTCACTCTCAAGGCCAAGCCAACGTGCGGCGGCCCCTGTTGCAATTATCAGCGTTTCACCGCTGAAAATGTTGCAGTTTTCAGAATTGCAGACAAAGGGTCTTTTTGAAAAATCAACCTCGGTGATGATGTCATCGACAATTTCGACACCGACATTGGCAGCTTGCTCGCGCATCCGCTGCATCAGCTCGCTTCCGTTTATCGGTTCGGGAAAGCCGGGGAAGTTTTCTATCTCACTGGTGATGGTCAGCTGTCCCCCCGGTTGGTTGCCTGAAACCAGAACCGGCTTTAAGCCGGCACGAGCGGCATAAATGCCTGCCGTATATCCGGCGGGGCCGGAGCCGATAATGAGAACTTTGCTGCTGAATTCGGCCATGCTTTTGCTCCTTAATCGTTAGATGTAGTCAATTTCTAAAATTTCAAAAGATTTTTTACCGCCGGGAGCCATATATTCGGCAATATCACCGACTTCTTTGCCGATTAAGGATTTGGCTAAAGGTGAGGATAATGAAATTTTGTTTTTTTCAATATCTGCCTCATAATCTCCGACAATTTGATATTTTTTTTCTTCGTCAGTGTCTTCATCGGCAACTAAAACCGTGGCACCAAAACGAACAACGTCGCATTTGCTTTTTTTAACATCAATAACTTGGGCACGGCTGACAACGGCTTCAAGTTCTTGAATGCGCCCTTCAATAAAACTTTGTTTTTCTTTGGCGGCCGAATATTCGGCGTTTTCAGACAAATCACCGTGAGATCTGGCTTCGGCAATGGCCTCAATAATATTGGGGCGGTCAACGCCTTTTAAGTGCTTTAATTCTTGTTCCAGAGCGGCAAAACCCTCTGTAGTCAAAGGAAACTTATCCATTTTTCACCTCTGAATATTAAAAAAGTACAGTTAAAAAATATAGACTGCGATGAGGAAAACCTTATCACAGCCTGTCGCTTTTATATTTGTTCTTATAATAACACTTTTTTTCTTTCACGCAAGATTTATTTATAAAATTGCTGTTTCTGTGGGAAGTTTGAGATAAATGCTATACAAAAAAATATTGTGTGTTACTCTGTCTTTGGGACTATGAATTCTAAAAGGAGATTTATTGTGAAAAATTTATATTTATTTTCTGCGGTATTGGGCGGCGCGCTTATGATGTCTGCCAATGCTTCGGCAATTGATAGTACGGGTTGCGGTTTAGGTTCTTTGGCTTGGCGCGGACAGTCCGGTCCGGCACCGCAAATTTTGGCCGTAACCACCAATACCATGTTTGGTATTCAGACTTTCGGTATTACCAGCGGTACTTCAGGCTGTGATCCGAACGGACGTATTACCGGCGGTACAGGTAAGATGGTTTTGGCCTTTGTTGAAAATAATATGGAACAATATGCACTTGATGCTTCCAGAGGACAAGGTGAAACCATTGAAACTTTGGCCGGTATTCTCAATATGGACAGTGACCGCTTGGGCGAAATTTCTCAACAACATTTTGCCGAATTATTCCCCTCGCAAGATGTTGATGCTTTGCAAGTTACTTTGAAGCTTTTGGAAATTACGCAAGCCTAGTTGAAACTTTAAGGTCGTCAGGGGTGTTTTTTGACACCCCTGTTTTTTATCGGATTTTAGAATGCGCCTTTTTGCTTTTATCATTATCTTTATATGTGCTCTTGAGGGTAAGGCTTTGGCTTTTGATGCCAGAAGCCCGGAGTGGTTGGCACTCGGACATTATCGGCCGCGTCTGTTCGGTGATTATCAAAGCTCAATTGACAGTGATAACTTTTTTCTGAGCCCTCAAGGCAAGAATAGTCCGGAAGCGGAACTTGAGGCAACGATTGTTTTGTTTCAAAATGAGGGACAAAATGATAAAAAATGTTTGTTTCCGGCCAGATATAAACTTTTGCAAAAAAACGGCGTCTCTCTTAAACCTTATCCAAAATGTGAGGAGCTCGAGCAATTTTATGCCGATTTGCAGCCGGCCGGCGTGACTTTGCTTTTTACCGATGCTTTTATGAATAATCCGGCATCTTTGTTCGGGCACAGTCTTATCAGAATCGATACCAAGCGTAAAGGCACCCAACTTTTGGCGCATGGCGTGAATTATGGGGCTTTTACCAATGGAGAAGAAAACGGTGCCCTTTATGCTTTGCTCGGTTTGACCGGTGGCTATTTCGGCGGTTTTACGATTAAACCATATTATGATATTATCAATACTTATAATAACATTGAAAACCGCGATATTTGGGAGCTAAACCTTAATTTTTCTCCCGAAGAGTTGGATTTCTTTGTTGCTCATTTGTGGGAAGTCGGCAATAGTTTGACGCGTTATTATTTTTTTAGCAAAAACTGTTCTTATATGCTGATGGAGATTTTAGATGCCGTACGCCCGGGGTTGCGCTTGGCTGATAAGTTTCCGCTACAAGCCATTCCTTTGGATACGGTAAAAGCCGTGTATCATAGTCCCAACTTGGTCAAAGAGGTAAATTATCGTCCGTCAAGACAAGCTAAAATCGAACATAAATATAAACAGATGTCTAAACCGCAAAAAAAGGCTTATCTTAAGGCAATTAAAAATGAAGATTATTCTTTTGACGGATTGTCTGATGAGCAAAAAGCCGGCGTTTTGGAAACAACTTATCAATTTGTGCAATATCAATATGTGGTCGAAGATATTGATTTGCAAACTTATCGGCGCCGTAGTTTTGCACTTTTGAAACAAAGGAGCAATTTGAAAGCGCAAGATACGCTTGGCGAATTAAGGGAAGGAAAATCTCCACTCAAAGCTCATGATTCTATGCGGGCGGTGTTGGGGTTCGGCAGCAGAAACGGGCAGGGGTTTCAGGAGATTGCTTATCGGCCGGCCTATCATTCTTTAACAGATGATAATTTTGGTTTTCGTCGCGGGGCAGAAATTAATTTCTTAAACGCAGTCTTCAGACATTATGACAATGATGATAATTTTGTTTTGCAAAAACTTGATATCGTCGGCGTGCGAACCATCAGTCCCATGAATGAAATGTTTCAGCCATTGTCTTATCAAATTAAGGCTGATATCAGCCGCGAATTTAATCCCAATAATGAAAAAGACGTATATGTTTTTAACTTTGTGGCCGGCGGCGGTGCTGCTTATGAGTTGGTCGAAGATGCTTTATCCGTCTATGCCATGAATAATGCTTATCTGGCATATGGTGGTGGTTTGCCGCATAATCAATGGGCAGGAATCGGTTTGGCCGCCGGTGTCTATGCTGATTTTGGAAGATTGCGCTTGCTCGGTGAGGCGGAAAAGGTTTTTGCCACCTCGCATTTTGCAGATAAAATGAAATATAAATTGGAGGCGGCCGTTACATTATCCTCTGATTGGGCTCTTGCCGCCGATTATATCTATCAGCAAAATTACGGACATGATTTGGAAGAGGCGATGATTTCTTTGCGTTATTACTTTTAGATTGATTTTTTGAGCCGATTTGTTTATCTTCAATGCAAAAGTTGTTATTATAAACGGAGATGAACAATGTTAAGAGAAAATTTGCAAAAATCATTGAAAGAAGCCATGTTGGCCAAAGATAACGAGACGGTTTCTGCCGTACGTTTGATTATTGCCGGCATGAAGGAAAAAGATGTTGATGCCAGAGGTCGTGGTTTGAAAGAGGCTTCAGAGGCTGATTTACTTTCCATGATGCAAAATATGATTAAACAACGCAATGATTCCATTAAAATGTATATGCAGGGAAACCGCTCAGATTTGGCCGATAAGGAACGTTCGGAAATTGCCGTTATTGAAAGATTTTTACCCAAACAAATGAGTGAAGCCGAGGTCGAAGCCGCCATTAAAACCCTGATTAGCGAATTAAATGCTTCTTCCATTAAAGACATGGGAAAAGTTATGGGAGCTTTGAAAGAAAAATATGCCGGACAGATGGATTTTGGTCAGGCGTCGGGAAAAATTAAATCTCTTCTGTCATAATCCCTGAAAACAGCGGAAATCAAATTTAATGACCGATTTACAAAAATTTTGTGATGAGCTGCGCGCCAGAATATCCATCGTTGATGTGGTAAGCTCAAAAGTAAAATTGGTGCGTAAAGGCCGTGAATATCAGGCTTGCTGTCCGTTTCATAATGAAAAAA
>CALXWF010000068.1 GCA_944392285.1 uncultured Alphaproteobacteria bacterium
AAGCAGCGGTCTTTCCGGATTCCAAATATGTCACAGCCGGCAGGGTGTGACTTTTGGAATGACAGAAATTTTTTCTCACCATAGATTTATGATATCATACTCTTTCAGTATAGGCAAAAAAATTAAAAAAACATTTAACAAAAAGCGCCGAAGAATATCTTTTTCTTTGGCGCTTTAATTTTGCGATAAAAAAATTATTTTTTCTTTTCCTCGGCATAAGGATTTCCGGTTTTGCGCACCGTAAAGCGCAAAGGAATACCCCATAAATCAAAACATTCACGAAGTTTGTTGCCAAGATAACGCAAATAAGATTCGGGCAATCCTTCCGGGTTGCTTGAAAAAATATAAAATGAAGGCGGTCTTGTCTTTGCTTGCGTAATATAACGCAATTTGATGCGTCTTTTGTTTTTGCCGAGCGGGGGCGGATAATTATCAATCATATCCGAAAACCACTGATTCAAAGGAGCAGTGGGAATACGCTTATTCCAACGGTCATAAACTTTGAATACGGCGCGCATCAACTTGTCCAGATTCTCTCGCTTAAGAGCCGAAATCGTAACTGTCGGCACACCTTCAACCTGAGTTAATGAGGTTTGTAATCTATCGTTCAAGCGCTCTAAGGCTTCCTTACGGCTGGCGATATCCCATTTGTTGACGGCAATCACCAAAGCGCGTCCTTCATCAATCACTTGTCTGGCAATGGTCAAGTCTTGTTTGTCTAACACGGCATCGGCATCTAAGACCAAAACCACGACTTGCGCCATAAAAGCAGCGTGTTTTGTGCTGGCAGCAGACATTTTTTCAAGAGAATCTTCAATCTTTGACTGTTTTCTGAGGCCTGCCGTATCTACCAAATTAATTTTACGTCCCTGATAAACCCATTCTGAACTGATGGCATCACGCGTAACGCCGGCTTCCGGTCCGGTCAGCATCCGCTCATCTTTCAACAAGGCATTAACCAGCGTAGATTTGCCGACATTCGGCCTACCGACAATTGCCAACTGAATGGGTTTGGCGTTTTTTTCTTCTTCAGCGGCGCTATCATCTGGAGTTTCTTCTGCTTGCGGCTCTTCATGGTCATAGTCACGCAAAGCTTCATACAAATCTTCCATGCCGAGATTATGCTCTGCCGAAAAAGGAATAGGCTGCCCCAAGCCTAATTTATAAGCCTCATGAATGCTGTCTTCTTGGAGTTTTCCTTCGCATTTATTTGCCAGTAAAATAACCGGTTTTTCGCTTGGACGAATAAGCCCCGCCAGATATTCATCATAAGGCTGCAGACCGTCGCGCGCATCAAACAAAAACAAAACGACATCGGCTTCTTCAATGGCTTTTTGGGTTTGTTGCCACATTCTTTTTTCCAAATTATCTTCTTTAGAATATTCAAAGCCTGCCGTATCAATAACCGTTAAATCCAAGTCGCGGAGTTTTGCTTTTGCCGCGCGTCTGTCACGCGTAACCCCGGGTTTATCATGAACAATCGCAACCTTGCGCCCGACCAAGCGGTTAAACAAGGTAGACTTTCCGACATTCGGACGACCGATAATAGCAATTTTTAACGCCATTTTTTTTCCTTAATTATTTATAGGCAACCAAATCTGCATCATTTGTGGTAAAGACAATAACACCGTCAGCCAAAATCGGCGACATCTCTACCCCGTCTGAAAGCGAGATATAACTCAAAATTTTTCCCGTATACGGCGACACAGAGAACACATAGCCGTTAGATGTTGTGACCAACAGCCGATTGCTGGCAAGTACCGGCCCGCTGGCAAAAACGCCCAATCTGTCTTCGGGGTCGGAGCCGGTCGGAATATTGGTGTTCCAAACAATTTTGCCGCTGTCTTTTTCCAGGCAAATAAGATCAAACTTGTCAGACAACACAAACAAATATTTGCCGGCAACCCACGGCTGGTTGGCGCTGCCGATTTCTTTTTCCCAAATTCTGGCGCCGGTCCTTAAATCATAGGCTGCCAAAATATTGCTGTGTCCGATAGCAAAAACTCTTTCGCCGTCAATAATCGGGCTGGCTTTAACCGCCGTAATATTGGCCAAAGAATTTGTTCTTCTTTTTGATACCAGATAATCAGCCCACAAAGGCGTGCCGGTGCTGGCCTTAAATGCTCTGAGCTCGCCGCTTGAAAAGGCGGCAATAACCACATCCATATAGGCATCATAAGCCGGACTTGCGCCGCCGACCAAAGTTGTCATTTCGGCTTCGCTCTTATAGTTCCAAATTTCTTTGCCGGTTTTTTGGTCAAGGGCAATCAGCTTATTGCCCATGGTTTGTACAAATAACATTCCCTTATCAACGGTCGGGGCGATTCTTATCGGCGTATCGGCAAAATAGGCCCAAAGTTTCTTACCTGTGACCATATCTAAGGCAAAAACGCCGCCAAAGCCCGTCGTGGCAAAAACTTTCCTGTCATAAACGGCAATACCGGCACCTTTCATGGCTGTGCCTTTGTCATCTTTAACCAAAGGTTTTAAGCGTCTTTTCCAAATTCTTTTGCCGTTATCAAGGCGAAAAGCGCTGACGACGGCATCGGCATCAATGGCAAAAACAACCTTATGCGCAATCACCGGTGAGGCAATCAAAAAATCGCGCTTTGAGCTGCCGGTGCCAAAGCCACTGCTCCAAAATTCTTCAATTTTATCTGCAGCCGTCAAATGTCCCATGGCATGGGGAGCATTGCCGCCGTTTTGTGACCAACGGGTATTATTCTCGGGGCGGGGCAGGGTGACCTTAATTTCATCGGGGGCATAATCGGGAGCTAATTCAGTTGCCCCTTGCAAAACGGCGATTCTCTCACCGTCTATCTGCAGTCTTTCTTTGTCAAATAAACCGCAACCGGCCAACAAACACAAGAGAAAGGTCAAAGATACTTTTTTTGTCGTCATAAGAACTACTCCGCAATATATTAAGCCTTAAGCGGCATTATCAAGCACGCTGAGAATATCCTTTGCGCGAGAACGTGCGGCTTCCGAAGCCTGAGGGTCGGCAATAATCTCATTAAACAAGCGTTGAGCCTCAGCCTCATTTTTTTCTTTCAAAGCCAAGCTTGCTGCAATTTCTTTGGCAAGATTTTTCCAACTGCTGTTTTCTTGCATTAAAGGCTGCAACAAAGCGCGGACCTCATCTGCCGGAGCCGTATCAACTTTATAAGAGGCCAGTTTAATAACGGCAATATCGCGAATTTGCGGTAAGCTGTCATTATCATCAATCATTTTTTGCAACAGATTTAAGGCTTCGTCATTTTTGCCTTGCTCAAACAAAATATTGGCGGTTTGCATTTTTGCCAAATCGGCATAGACGCCGCTTTTTTCGCTGAGGGTATTTAGCACATTCATACTTTCATCCAAGCGATCCATGCTTTGCAAAGCCAGAGCATAAGCATAGGCATTGGAGGCTTCTTCAAATTTTTTGATGCGCCAATTTTTAATTGTTTCAAAGCTAACGGTCAGAGTTAAAATGACCACCAAGGCGACAATCAGATGCAGGCCGTATTTGTCCCAAAGTTTTTTAATATTTTCGTTTTTAAGTTCTTCATTAATCTCGCGAATGAAAGAATCTTCAACGACCGGCTCTTTTTTCTTTTTCATTCCAATTGTCTCCCTAAGAATTAATCAATTTTTTTCTTTATAACTAAAATCTTTAAATTTGGCAAATGACTATTTTCATTGATTACCAACTTTTCTCTCAAGAATTTGCCACGATTTGGTGGATAAGAAACTGTTTAACCCAGCGCAAATCATCAATCGGCAGTTTTTTGCCGAAGATAATGTTTTTGTCATCGGAAATGACCGAAACACAATATCTGCCCGTAACCGGGTTTAGTGTAACATTAATCTCTTCAATGTCGTCTTTTTTTAGTTCATCATTTTTACGAGAAAAAAGCATAAATTTGTGCACATGAACCACTTTATCTTTTTTAATGACAAGTTTGTCTTTTCTAAACAACACAAACACGGCCGCAATAACAAACAAAGCAAGCGCACTCATCAGCACAAAAGCAGATTTTTGTGACGAAGCCGAGACGATTCTTTCATAATTGAACAAGGTTGCCGTGAGCAAAGCGCCGCCGCAAATAATAAACAGCCAATTAAATGCGTCCCAAACGATTTTGCGCCCTTTCACGACGATTTTGTCTTTTTTATATGCGCAGGCAATGGTTTTCGGACGTGTTTTCTTGGGGTCAAACTCGTCTTTAATCAAACCCTCCGCAACCATTTGGCGCAAGGGCTTGTCCAAATCCTCAATGCTTCGATAAATTTCGCCGGCAGCCGTCGTCATAACCGCGGGCATTTTCAATGCTTTTGCATAATATTCCCAAATTTTACGAACATCTTTGTCGCTGGTTGAAATATATAGGGGAATGGTTTTTTCGGGCGTTTTATGTAACAATTCAATAATATAGCGATTTTTATTTAAGATTCCGAACTGGAAAAATTCTACCCTGAAGCGCACACCCTTATAATTTTCGAGCTTTTCGCAAAAAGAGACTTTTTCACCCATTGCCGGACGATAAGTGATGTCAAAAACTTTTCCGTCAAAACGAATTTTTTTATAACGCACATAAGACATAATCAGTTTTGTAACAATCCAAAGCCCCAAAACCGTTAAAACCGCATCAAAAAAAGTCGGGTTAATCAGAGTTGTAACTTTTTTGGCTTCTTCTTCGCTCATAAAGCCGTCAAAGACCCCTTTCCCGGAAAGTGCGGGAATATTAAAAAATTCATAAATCCCGAGTAAAGCCAAAAGAGCGCCGAACAAAATCCCCGGATACAAAATATTCAAGGCGATTCTATCAGAGGTCTTGGCGGGAAGATTGTCGAGTTTCAGGCAGAGTTTATGACTGAAATGATTTGGTGCATCATGTCTCATTACTAAACATTCCTTAAACGAAAAACCAACTTTAGGCCTATGCTACAATATTTTTTGTTTTAAATCATCAATTTTTTATATAATAAAATAAAACTTTAATTTATGTTAACAATATGCTTATATAATGCACGCAGTGTAAATTTTATAGAGGAAAAATCAAATGGGGAGTTTGGAAATATTTTCGACTTTGCCAAGCTTTATGGTAAGTATTACGGCTTTGGCTTTATTGTTTTTTTCTTGTTGGTATGCCAGCCGTGACAGTCGCATCAGTAACTGCATTTGGTTTTTGTTTTTAGGTTTTATCTTAGAGTTTTTGGCTGTCTGGATAAGCTACAAAACCATGGAGATTTATGACAACAGTTCTACGGCCTCAATCTCTTTTTGGGTGTTTATAGAGCTTTTACTTCTGCTTGGGTCAATGGTTTGTCTGGCTGTATCTGCAAGCCAGCTTGTGGCCAAAAATATGTATGATTTGCCCGTAATCTTAGCCTTAAGTGTTTTAGGTTTTATCTCTATTATTTATTTTGTTTTCGTTTCCCCCGACGGTAATGTTATTAACGCCATTCGTCAAATTTTCCCGATGGCCGGTCTTCTGTACATGTCTATCAGTTTTTGGTCGCAAATGGGGCAACGCTACCGCGGCGGCTACACTTTTGCCGCACTAACCACAGCAGTTTCTACATTAATTTTAATCACGCGGATGCTCGGTTTTGAAGGGTTCGGCGTTGACAGCTGGTATTTGGCGCCGTTACTTTATATCCTGCTCAGTATTGCTATCTTAATGATAAAGAACGACCGCACCTATAAAAAACTTGATGAAATTGAAAATGAGATTGAAAACGCCAATAAGAGGCTTGAAAAAATCATTAAAACTTCACCTTTTCCGATTATTATTTCGCGCTTAAGCGACGACCGTTTGCTTTTAGCCAATAACAATGCCGTCAAACTTTTCGGCTTAACCCCCGGAGAGCTTGAAAGATATCGCCTGCGTGACTTTTTTGCCGATGCCGATAATCGTCAGCTGTTAAGTGAGCGTTTAGAGGCCGCGGGAGAAGTACAAGACTTTGAAATTTTGGTAAAGACCCCAAGCGGGGATACGCCGTTTTGGCTCTTGGCCTCTGCCAATATTATTGACTATAATTTAGATGTTGCGCTTTATTCTGCCTTCCAAGACATTACCATGCGCAAAAATCGTGAAAATATGCTTAAAAATCAGGCTACGCGTGATCCGTTAACCTCTTTATATAATCGTCGTTATTTTGAAGAGGAAGTGTTCAAACGCATATTAGATGCAAAATCTTTAGGGGAGCCCTACAGTGTTTTGATGTTAGACGTTGACCACTTCAAACGTGTGAATGATACTTTTGGCCACAAAACCGGCGACAAGGTCTTAATTGAGCTTGCCGCCACGGCAGAAAGAGCGCTTCGGGAATGTGACATCGTCGCCCGTTACGGCGGTGAAGAATTTGTCATCTTCTTAGGCAACACCAATAGTGACGAAGGTCTAAAAGTTGCCGAGCGTCTGCGTGAAACCATCGGTGAAGTTGTGGTCTATGCCGATGATGGTCAAGAAGTACGCTTTACCATCAGTGTCGGATTATCTTCTTCAGATATATCTGAAAACATAGATATGCTGATAAAAACGGCGGATGAAGCCTTATATCGCGCCAAAAACGGCGGCCGCAATCGTGTAGAAGTTTTTACGCCTAATGATTTGCAAAACTTTAATTCTGAAGCCAAGCGCAAGAATGAAGAGGCCAATCATCACCCCATTTTTGATAAAGAAGCAAGCGAAGAAATTTCCTTGCTTGACGGGGTAGAAGCCAACCACATTCAGTCTGAGCCGAGTAAAGCGGTTAAAGTAACATCTTTGCCCGGCGTTGATGAGGAAGATTTAAGCTAATGACTTGCGCTTTAACGGATATCTGCGGCGGCTGTCTGCGTCGTGGTTTGGGAATGGAGGCTTATCAACGCCTCAAATGCGAAAATTTTGAAAAATTAGTCACGCCGCTCAAACCCCAAAATATCGGCGCCCCCATATTTATCGGCGATTCGACCAGAAGACGCGCAACCTTTGCCTTCCAAGCAGCCAAAGGCAAGTTTTGTTTTGGTTTTAACCGTCATCACAGCAAAGAGCTTGTAGACATTAGCACTTGCCCGCTGCTTTCGCCGAGGCTAAATAATGCCCTGCCGGACATTCGCGCTCTGGTGGCAGATTTTGCTGCCGTTACGCAGACAATCCGCAAAGGCAAAAAGCTGCAAACGACAAGGTTTCAAAGCGGCGATGTCAGTGTCACTGAAGCCCAAAACGGTATAGATGTTTTATTTGAGCTTTCTGAAGCTCCGGGGTTGGAGCATCGCATGCTTATTTTTGAAAAACTCCAATCCATGCCTGAGATTATTCGAGTGTCTTTTCACACGCCCTCCATGCCCACGCCCGAGCCGATTGTTGAAAAAGCACCGCCTTATATAGATATTTCAGGCTATCAAATATTTATTCCCGCGGGGACATTTTTACAGCCCTCTGTTGCCGGACAAGAGGCCTTGATTAAATTGGTCATGACCCATGCGCAAGGGGCAGGCGGCGCCATAGCTGACTTATTTTGCGGGGTCGGTACTTTTTCTTATCCTCTGTCGCGGTTGCAAGGGGCTAAAATCGTTGCGATAGATTCTTCTCCGACGCTGTTAGAAGGTTTTCGCCGCTCGGTCAATAAAAACCAAATCACCAATATCAGCGTTTTTGAAAAAAATCTGTTTAAATATCCCTTAGACGCTCAAGAGCTTAAAGATTTTAGGCTTGTTGTTTTTGACCCGCCGCGCGCCGGTGCTTTGGCACAGGTGCAAAATCTGGCTTCTTTGCCGCAAACCTCACGGCCGGAAAAAATAATAGCTGTTTCCTGCAATCCGGAAACTTTTGTCAGAGATGCCAAAGTCTTGCAAACAGGCGGATATTTGCTGCAACAAGTGACATTGGTTGACCAATTTATTTATTCTGACCACAGTGAAGTTGTTGCCTTATTTACAAATCCGCAAGGTTAAATTATACTCTGAAACAAAGGAAAAAACATGATAAAAAAACTTCTGCATTTAAGCCTTTGTATGATATTAGGAGCTTGTGTCGCTGATTTTGACCCGGCCACTCTTTGCCCCAAGGTAGAGATTCCGAGAGAAACTGCCTATTTAACCCAACTTGTCAAATATAAAGACCAATTTCAAATCGAGCTGACGGGCTACAGCGGC
The DNA here is from genome assembly GCA_944392285.1 of uncultured Alphaproteobacteria bacterium. Lineage (GTDB taxonomy): Bacteria > Pseudomonadota > Alphaproteobacteria > RF32 > CAG-239 > CALXWF01. The sequence goes on from CALXWF010000068.1 coordinate 8,126, forward strand.
TATTGCTGGTTTGATGCAAGAGTAAAGTGCAACAAAGCCACCATAACACCTGAGTTTGTGGTTCGTCGCCTGCAACCGAGCCCTGATACGGTGGTTGATTTCAGCTATTATAGCAAAACCCTGCAAGGACCGCCCGAATATTTGGGCGAGCGCACCTATTTTGCTTCGACGGAGATTGGCGCAACCGAACTTGAAAAGAAGTTTAGCGGTCGTCCTATTGAGTTAAAAATTCCCGAAATCGGTAAATATGACTTTATCATTCGCTTGGGCTTGGTCTTAAGCCCTGAAGAGCTTAAATATAACCGCAGAACCTTTGATGTAGAATATGATTATTTTGAGGAGTAAGAACCCATGAAACAAGACTTATCAAAAATGGCCTCAGCCATTAGATTTTTAAGCGCAGATGCTATTGAAAAAGCCAAATCCGGCCACCCCGGAATGCCTTTGGGCATGGCAGATGTTGCCACGGTTTTGTTTTCAAAAATTATCAAACTTAATCCTCAAGCCCCAAAATGGTTTGCGCGTGACCGTTTTGTTTTGTCTGCCGGTCATGGGTCCATGTTGCTTTACTCGGTTTTGTATCTGTTAGGCTATGAAGACATTTCTCTGGATGATATTAAAAACTTCCGCCAGCTCGGCTCAAAAACCGCCGGCCACCCGGAATATGGTCATCTTGCAGGCATTGATATGACCACCGGCCCGCTCGGACAAGGTATTTCAACGGCGGTTGGCATGGCCTTGGCCGAACGTTTTTGCACAGCCAAATTCACGGAAGACTTATGCGGTCATTACACTTATGTTATTGCCGGTGACGGCTGCCTGATGGAAGGTATCTCCGAAGAGGCAATTGAGTTGGCCGGACATTTGGGGTTAAACAAACTGATTGTTTTGTGGGACAACAACAACATTACCATAGACGGCAAAGTCAGTGTCGCATCATCAACCGACCAGCTTGCTCGTTTCAAGGCCTGTGGGTGGAACACCTTAGATATTAACGGCCATGACTATGATGAAATTGAAAAAGCCTTGCTTGAAGCCCAAAAATCAGACAAGCCGACGCTGATTTCTTGCCGCACCACCATTGGTTTCGGGGCGCCGACAAAATGCGGCACGCCCAAGTGCCACGGTTCACCGCTCGGTGCTGAAGAACTGGCCGCCATGCGCCAAAAACTTGATTGGAATTATGCCCCGTTTGAAGTACCGGCAGATGTTTTGTCTGCGTGGCGTCAGGCCGGAAGTCGCAATCAGAAAGCCTATAATGATTGGCAGCAAAAAGCCGCGGCCGCCGGTGCAGAGTTTGGCGCCTTTATTGCCGGAGAACTTCCCGCCGACTGGCATAAAGATTTAGATGCTTTGAAAGCAAAACAGTTGCAAGAAAAAACACCGCTTGCCACGCGCAAAGCCTCTCAGATATGTTTAGAGGCCATTGTGCCGAATATTCCGCAAATTATCGGCGGTTCGGCTGATTTGGCGGCGGCCAATTACACCTCGGTTTCTTCAATGCAACCGATTCAAAAAGGCAATTATAACGGCAACCAGCTGTTTTATGGCATTCGTGAACATGCCATGGGCGCGCTGATGAACGGCATGGCTTTGCATGGCGGCGTAATCCCGTATGGCGGCACATTTTTGGTCTTTTCTGATTATTTGCGTCCGGCCATGCGCTTGGCGGCTTTAATGGGAATAAGAGTCATATATGTCCTCACACATGACTCTATCGGCGTCGGCGAAGACGGGCCGACCCACCAGCCGATAGAGCATTTGGCCTCTTTCCGTGCCATGCCCAATATGCTGACATTCCGCCCTTGTGATATTATAGAAACGGCAGAGGCTTGGGAACTTGCATTAACCCATGAACATACGCCGTCGCTTTTGGCCTTAAGCCGCCAGAATTTACCGCTTCTGCGTGATTCTGCAAAAGAGAATCAAACCGCGCGCGGCGGCTATGTCATTTCAGATGTTACACCAGGCAAAAAACGTCAGGCAACCATAATTGCCACCGGCTCAGAGGTTTCTTTGGCGGTTGAGGCACAAAGCAAGCTCCGCGAAGAAGGCATAGAGGTTGCGGTTGTTTCCATGCCCTGTACGGAGTTGTTTGATGCTCAAACACCGCAATATCAAGAGCAGGTTTTAGGCACGGCGCCGCGTATCGCCGTTGAGGCCGCCGCCAAGTTTGGTTGGGAAAAATATGTCGGCTTAGAGGGAGATATCATCGGCATGGACGGCTTTGGAGCTTCTGCGCCGGCATCTGATTTATATAAATACTTTGGGATAACTGTCGAAGAAATTGTTGACAGTGTTAAAAATTGTATAAGATAGAGGAAAATATTCTTTAAGGAGATAAAAATGGAAGAAGGAATATACGCTTACACGGACATCATTGCCTATTTTGCCGGTTTGTTTATTGCCGTTGCTTTTATTCCGCAAGCAATGAAAACCTACAAGACACGCAGCATTGAGAGCTTGTCTTTGGCAAGTTTTATTATCTTAATCTTAGGCACTTTCGGCATGACGATTTATGCCTCCTTGATGCAACAATATGACGTGGTTATTTTCAACCTCATCAGCTTGTTCTTTGATGTCTTGATTTTATATGCGATTCTGCGTTTCGGCAAAAAAATAGCAGAATAAAGATAGATTAAAAAAAGCGCCAAATCGGCGCTTTTTTTAATAGAAATAATAAGCCAACAAAATGGCGGTAGTAATTCCGGCCAAATCTGCAAGCAAGGCGCAGGGCAGGGCTTCTTTGACTTTACTTATTTTCACCGCCCCGAAATAGACAGCCAAAACATAAAAAGTCGTTTCGGTCGAGCCTTGCACGATAGAGGCGACAAAACCCTGAAAACTGTCGGCTCCATAGGTTTGCAAAGTTTCAATCATCATGGCTCTGGCGCCGCTTCCCGACAAAGGTTTCATAATGGCGGTTGGCAAAGCCGCGACAAAATCCGTGTTAAAGCCAAGCGCGGCAAATACCCAAGAAAAACCTGCCACAATAAAATCCAACACGCCGGAAACTCGAAGCATGGCAATCGCCACAAGCATTGCCACCAAATAAGGGATAAGGCGCACCGCAATATCAAAACCTTCTTTGGCACCTTGGATAAAACAATCATAAACATTAAGTTTTTTATAAAGGCC
>CALXWF010000069.1 GCA_944392285.1 uncultured Alphaproteobacteria bacterium
AACAATAAATGAGAACCGCCCTGAAGGTCCAGCCCCAAATTTACCGGCTGCCACCAAGAGGGAAGTGCCTCTTTGTTCTTAATCAGGTTGGGAACGGCAAAGAAAATGCCGATTAAGCATACCAACAAGATTAAGATTACTCTTGTACGGGATAATTTATACATCTTTCGACCTTTTATTTTTTGGATTTTTTATTTGAATTGGCCGGTTCTTTTTTGGCCGGCGCAGTTTTAAGTGCTTTCATTTCTTCAGCGGTGATAACCTCGCGCAGTGTGCCGCGGTTGACGCTGACATTGATGCCTTCGGCAATTTCAACCGTTAAATCTATCGGATCAGAGGCGTCTATAACCTTGGCATTGATACCGCCACCGGTTATAACATAGTCCCCTTTTTGAATGGCGCGAACTTTTGCTTCATGTTGTTTGATTCTTTTTTGTTGCGGACGAATGAGCAACAAATAAAAAATGGCAAATATCAGACCGAGTTGGATAACCGTGCCTTGCCATGAACCGGTTGCGGCCGCAGCTTCGGCCGTTTGCGCAAAAGCATTGCTGATAAACATTTATCTCTCCTAACGAATTATTATTTTCACTTAAATATATATAGTATCGGATTTTACAATAAGCAAATCGGCTCAAATTAACAAGTGTTTTTTTGAAGAAGTCCTACTATTTTAGGTAGCCGAGCGGGTTAAGCGCTTTTTTGCCGCAGCGAATCTCAAAGTGAAGTTGCGGCGAATTTACACCGCCGGTACTGCCGACAGCTGCGATTTTTTCGCCTTGGCGCACCTTTTGCCCTCTTTTTACAAAAATACGGTCATTATGCGCATAGGCCGTTATCCAGCCGTCATTATGACGAATCAGTATCAAATTGCCAAAACCTTTCAGCTCGTTGCCGGCATAAGCCACCGTGCCGGCGTCTGCCGCTTTTACCGTACTGCCGAAAGGCGCTTTGATGTTGATACCGTCATTGTTGCGCCCCTTGCCGATGGTGCCGAAGTGAGAAATAACCGTTCCCTTTACGGGCCAAATAAATTTGCTCTTACGATATTTTGAAGGCGTGACGGATTTGGCCGGCTTGGTGTTTTGTTTGGGCAAAGGTTTCCAGGTGGAGGCGGTTTTGGTCTTGGTTGTTTTTTTGCTTGAAGTCGTTGTTTTGGCCGGGGCCTGGTAACTTGCCGGCTGATAACTATTGGCAACCACCTGCCCCGGAATTACTAATTTTTGCCCGATTTTCAGCGCATAGGGGGCATATAAATTATTAATACGGCTGACAGAGCTCATATCAACATCATAGCGTTTGGAAATGTTGTAAAGCGTGTCGCCTTTTTCAACAATATGATATTTGGCCGTCGGCAGACGCAAAACTTGGCCGACCCTTAGCGTATAGGGCGGACGCAGATTATTGCGCTCTATCATTTCACGAATGGGAACGTCATAAGTGCGCGACAAGCTATAGAGCGTGTCGCCGCGGCGAACGGTTACCGTTTCGGGCGTGCCGCCAAACAAGCGGCCGAAACTGTTAAACAATTCGACTCGTCCGTCTGAAAAACTGCACCCTCCCAAAAACATTATGAGCGGCAGCAATATGATGACCAGTTTTTTGCCCATTAACGCTTTGCATGCTCCTTTTGGGGTTAAGTTTATCACCAAGAAGATTAATATTTGCTAAATAATCGTTAAAAGTGGTTGCTTTTTTGAGCAAATAATCTTACTTTTATCGAAAAATATAAGGAAGTATGATGAATCAATCCAAGCCTCAAATTATAGATGAAAGCGGTGACAAATATAAATACGGCTTTGTAACCGATATTGCCGCAGATACCGCCCCCAAAGGCCTTAATGCCGACATTATTCGTTTTATCTCGGCCAAGAAAAACGAGCCTGATTGGCTATTGGATTTTCGCCTTAAAGCCTTTGAGTTTTGGGGAAAAATGAAAGAACCCAAATGGGCAAACATCACCTACCCGCCCATTGATTATCAGGATTTATATTATTACTCGGCGCCCAAACAAAAAGCCGCGCCGAAAAGCCTTGATGAAGTTGACCCGGAGCTAATCTCAACTTATGAAAAGCTCGGCATTCCGCTTAAGGAACAAGAGGTTTTGGCCGGTGTGGTTGCCGTTGATGCCGTTTTTGACAGCGTGTCGGTGGCAACGACTTATCGGCAAAAATTGGCCGACCAAGGGATTATCTTTTGCTCAATCTCCGAAGCGGTGCGCGAACATCCGGATTTGGTTAAGAAATATCTCGGCTCGGTTGTGCCTTATACGGACAATTTTTTTGCTTGTTTGAACTCTGCCGTGTTTACCGACGGGTCCTTTGTTTATATTCCCAAAGGCGTGCGCTGCCCGATGGAGCTCTCAACCTATTTTCGCATTAATGCCAAAAATACCGGTCAATTTGAGCGTACTTTGATTGTGGCCGATGAAGAAAGTTATGTCAGCTATCTTGAAGGGTGTACCGCTCCGCAGCGCGATGAGAATCAACTGCACGCCGCTATTGTCGAGATTGTGGTTTTGAAAGATGCCGAAGTAAAATATTCTACCGTGCAAAATTGGTACCCCGGAGATAAGGACGGGAAAGGCGGCGTTTATAACTTTGTTACCAAACGGGCGGCCTGCCGCGGCGATAATGCCAAAATCTCTTGGACGCAGGTGGAAACCGGCTCCGCCGTGACGTGGAAATATCCTTCTTGCGTGTTGCAGGGCAATAATTCGGTCGGCGAATTTTATTCGGTGGCTTTAACCAATAATTATCAACAGGCCGATACCGGCACAAAGATGATTCATATCGGCAAAAATACCCGCTCAAAAATTATTTCCAAGGGGATTTCGGCCGGCTTTTCAGACCAAACTTATCGCGGCTTGGTTCGGATTGCCCCTTCTGCAACAAAAGCCAGAAATTATTCTCAATGTGACAGCTTGCTCATTGGGGCAAATTGCGGCTCTCATACCGTGCCTTATATTGAAAATCGTAACAAAACCGCCAGAATTGAGCATGAGGCGACCACCTCTAAAATCAGCGACGAGCAACTTTTTTATTGTCTGCAACGCGGAATTTCTCAGGAAGAGGCCGTCAGCTTGATTGTGAACGGTTTTTGTAAAGAAGTTATGCAACAGCTGCCGATGGAATTTGCCATCGAGGCGGCAAAACTCATTAACATCAGCTTGGAAGGGAGTGTCGGGTAATGGTACATCCGATTTGTAAAAGAGCTTTGGAAACTTGGGGCGAAACCCCGCAAATGCTTATGGTCGTTGAGGAAATGTCCGAACTGACCAAAGAAATTTTGAAAAATATTAATCGTAAGTTTGATAATATTGAAGCTATCAGCGAAGAAACGGCAGATGTGGAAATTATGTTAGAGCAGTTAAAAGAAAATTATCATATTGCAGAAAAAGTTGAAGCCTATAAACAGCAAAAGCTCAAACGTATTGAACATTATTTAGATGAATTTGATAAAAAATCAGCTTAAGAAAGACAAACAATGACTAAAACACCGTTACTCGAGATTGAAGATTTGCACGCAAAAGTCGGCGATAAAGAAATTATCAAAGGCTTTAACCTGACAATTTATGAAGGCGAAATTCATGCCGTTATGGGACCGAACGGGGCCGGAAAATCTACCCTTTCCAATGTAATTTGCGGCAAACCGGGCTATGAGGTAACGGCCGGTTCCATTCGTTTTAAGGGGAAAAATCTGCTTGCCCTTGCGCCCGAAGAACGCGCCAGAGAAGGAATCTTTCTTTGTATGCAATATCCGGTGGAGATTCCCGGTGTGCCGACGGCAACTTTCTTAAAACACGCGGTTAATGCCCAGCGCAAACACCAAAACTTGCCTGAGCTTGATACCATGGCCTTTGTTAAACTCATGCGCGAAGAGGCAAAAAAGCTCGGCATTGACAACGAAATGCTTAAACGCCCCGTAAATGTCGGTTTTTCCGGCGGGGAGAAAAAACGTTTTGAAACCTTGCAAATGTCTATCTTAAAACCGCAGCTGGCTATTTTGGACGAAGCGGATTCCGGCTTGGATATTGATGCTCTGAAAGTCGTGGCCGACGGGGTTAATGCTTTGGGCGACGGCAAACGCTCTCTGCTCGTGATTACGCATTATCAGCGATTGCTCAACTATATTGTACCTGATTTTGTGCATGTGTTTGCAGACGGGCATATTGTGAAGTCCGGCGATAAAAATCTGGCCTTGGAGCTGGAAGAAAAAGGTTATGCCGAATTTGTGAAAGAGAAATAATTATGGCCGGATTGTTACAAAATAAACCTTTGCTTTGCGATGATATTCCTTGGATAAATGCGTTAAGACAAAAAGGACGCATGGCTTTTGAGGCTCAGGGCGTGCCGACGGCAAAAACAGAATATTGGCAATATACAAAACCAAGAGATTTGAATGCCGATGATTTTGTAATGCAAAATTCCGAAGATTATGAATTTTTAAGCGTGGATGAGGCACATGACTGCCATTGCGGCAAAGGGGAACATGAGTGCCATTGTCATCATGGTGAACATGAGTGTCATTGCGGCAATGGGGAACATGAGTGCCATTGCCATGCTTCTCATGAAGAAGGGATTAATCTGGCAGAAAGAGTTTTGCCTTTTGAGGCTTATTATTTATATTTTGCCAATGGGATGTTTATTCCCATGTATCCGGCTCTTCCCGCCGGCGTTGAGATTAAGCCTTTGGCCGAAGCAATTTTTGACGGCGAGGCAAAAGAGTATCTCGGCAAGCTCGTTGATATTGAAAAACACCCTTTTGCCGCGCTTAATACGGCTTATGGAGAAGAAGGCTTGTTTTTACGCCTGCAAAACGGCGTTAAACTCGATAAGCCGATTGTTATTTGGAATCATAGCGAGGTTGAAGACGAAAATGTTTTTTACAACCTTAGAAATTTGATTGTTTTGGAAAAAGGTGCAAAAGCCGAAATTTTTGAGTATTTTGATTATAAAGGCAAAGAAAAATCACGCTATTTTGCCAATTGCGTTAATGAGGTTTTTCTTGCTGCCGAAGCAAGTTTGCACCATTATAAACTCCAAGACGAAGCCTTTAAGGCCAATCATGTTGCTCTGACCGTGGTTCGCGCCAAAAGAGAAGCAAAATATCAGAATTTTTGTTTTCAACACGGGGCCAATATCGGCCGCAACGAAGTGGTTGTGCAGTTGGCGGAAGAGCAAGCCATGGCCGATGTCAGTGCCGCTTATAAAATGGCCGGCTGGGCAACACTTGACTTTACGACCGATATCGAACATATGGCGGCCAATACTTTTTCTGACCAGTTGGTCAAAGGAGTTATTGACGGTGATGCCAGAGGTGTTTTTCAGGGAAAAATTAAAATTCATCCTGACTGTGTCGGCAGTGAGGGGCATCAGCTGCATAAGGCTATTTTGCTTTCAGATACGGCAGAGGCCGATGTGAAGCCTGAGCTTAAAATTTATGCCGATGATGTTAAGTGTTCTCACGGGGCGGCAACGGGCGAGTTGGATGAAAACCAGTTGTTTTATATGCAATCACGCGGAATTGATGCCGATGAAGCGCGCAGAATTTTGGTTGAGGCCTTCCTTGATGATGTCTTGCTGAAAATTGAAAACGAAGATATCCGTGCTTATTTTAAAAGTAAGGTATAAATTTAAGAGGATAGTTTTTTGTTTTTCTTTGTTTGTCTTGTTTTGTGTCCTCTTTTTGTCATGCTGAACTTGTTTCAGCATCTCTGAAAAGGTTGGGATATGACACATAAGGAAAAATATTATATTTATATTATGACAAATAAAGTGAATACAGTCTTTTATGTGGGTGTTACAAATAACTTATTGCGAAGAATCTATAAAAAAAAAAAAAAATATATACAGGGCTTTACAGAAAAATATAATATTATTAAATTAGTTTACTATGAAGTTTTTGATGATATTTCTTTTGCCATTTTGCGCGAAAAACAATTAAAGAGATGGCATAGGGAGTGGAAGGTTAATTTAATTAAGTCACAAAATCCGGAGATGAGGGACTTATATGAGGAATTGCTTTCTTGAGATGCTGAAACAAGTTCAGCATGACAGAGGAAAGGTGCAGGAGCAAGAGTGCTGAAACGACTTCGGCATGACAGAAGGCACGGCGCCACAAGGGGATGCTGAAACAAGTTCAGCATGACAGAGAGGGTGATAAAGATGTATGATGTTTATGAAATAAGAAAAGATTTTCCCGTACTTAATCAATTAATTAACGGCAAATATAATGCCTATTTAGACACGGGGGCTTCTGCGCAAAAACCGCAAATCGTCCTTGATTGTATGCGGCGGATTTATGAAAGCGAATATGCAAATGTGCACCGCGGGGCTTATCACCTCTCGGAGCTGATTACCGCCGATTATGAAAAAGCCAGATTGCAGGTACAGAATTTTGTTAATGCAAAAGATGCCCGCGAAATCGTGTTTACACGGAATGCTACCGAAGGGGTTAATTTGGTCGCCGCCACTTGGGGCAGAAAATTTTTGCAAGCCGGTGATGAAATCCTTATTTCGGAGGCCGAACATCATGCTAATTTGGTTCCTTGGCAAATGCTTTGTGAAGAAAAAGGCTGCCGCCTTAAAATCTTTAAATTGGCCGAAAACGGCGCCTTTGTCTGGGAAAACTTCGCTACTTTACTGAGTGATAAAACCAAATTGGTAGCGGTTACCGCCATGTCTAATGTTTTGGGCAGCCTTTTGCCGGTGAAAAAAATTGCTCAAGCTGCGCATGAAATCGGCGCAAAAGTGTTGGTTGATGCTTGCCAATTTGCCGTGCATCATAAAATTGACGTTCAAGATTTGGATTGCGATTTTTTGGTGTTTTCAGGTCATAAGGTTTACGGGCCGACGGGGATTGGCGTTTTATTCGGAAAATTAGATATTTTGGAAGCCATGCCGCCCTACCAATGCGGCGGCGATATGGTGGCAAACGTTACTTTTGGAAAGACGACCTTTGACGAACCTCCTGCCCGATTTGAAGCCGGAACGCCGGCCTTTGTACAAGCAATCGGCTTGGCTAAGGCCTTGGAATATATGCAAAAGCTCGGATTGGAAAATATTACGAGCCATGAAAAAGAGTTAACCGCTTATGCCCTCGAGGCCCTTGGCTCAATTAAAGGTTTGAAACAAGTCGGTACGGCTCCCGACAAAGGCGGCGTATTTGCTTTTAATGTTGATGGAATTCATCCTCAGGATTTGTGTTTTATCTTGGATAAAGAAGGTGTTTCTATTCGCACGGGGCATTTTTGTGCGCAGCCGATTGTTAATCGGTTTGGCTATGAGTCTTTGGCACGCGCCTCTTTGGGTCTTTATTCTACCAAAGAAGATATTGATGCTTTGGTGAAAGCTATCCGTAAAGCACAGACTTTCTTCTAGGCGGCTCTTGACTTTTTTGACCGCAGCTTTATAAAACAACAAAAAAGGAGAAAATCGTGCAAAACTATTGGTGGCTTTTGGCCATGTTCTTAAGCCTTTTGACCTCGGCTTATGTCTATGCCAACCAGTTGGTCAAAGTTAAAGGCTCTTTATTGATGATTTATCGGGGTATCGGAACCGGCTTGGTTTTGTTGCCTTTTTGCGTCTTTTTTGCTCCCATTCATAATGTGGCTTTTTATGCGCTTTGCTTGACTCAAGGTCTGGTTATCTCTTTTGGTGATAATAGAATTTTGAACGCGTCAAAAACTTTTGGGGCGGAAGTTACGAGTTTAATTCATCCGCTGAGTATCTTTTTTATATTTTTGTTTTGGATTGTTCTGCACCCATCGGATTTTGCGGCCTTTACAAATCATCCGCTTAAATTTGCTTTGATTATTTTTTGCTTGCTCGGCGTTATGCTTGCCATTATTCGGATTTTGAAAGCGCGCGGCAGCAAAAAAGCTCTCGGCTTTTTAATCATCAGCATGATGTGTGAAATTTTTATTGACGTTACCAATAAAGAAACGACGCATTTGGGCGCTGAGAATATTGTATCTGCCATTTATTATTACACCTTAATTACCTCTTTGGTGGCCGGAGGCTGCAATCTTGGAGCTTATGTGTTGAAGAATCGCAAGCTCTCTGAAATTATCTGCTCTAAAAACCTTAAATTTGCATGGTTCTTTATTCTTTATGCCGCTATTTACAGTGCGCTTAAAACTTATACCATGTATTTAACCCCGAATCCGGCTTATGTGGCGGCAATCGTCCATGCTTATCCGGTATGGATTTTGGCGGCCGAAAACCTCCGTCCCTATCTGTGTCGTGATGCCAAACCCGCCGCCGTTAAAATTAATCCGCGTTGGCTCGGGGTGTTGCTTGTTTCTATTGTTTGCCTTATTTTGGCGGTTGAATAGGAGAAAATTATGGATAACTCAAACGAAATTGCCAAAGATTTTATTGCCACCGCAGGTAAGCCAAAACCGATTGGTGAAAAAACAGCTTCTAAAGAAGATGTTATTGAGGCCTTAAAGACGGTTTCCGACCCTGAAATCATGATTAATATTTATGATTTGGGCTTGGTTTATAATATTGAAGTTAAAGAAAACGGCGATGTGTTTATTGAAATGACCGTTACCGCTCCAACCTGCCCGGTTGCCGGCGTGTTGCCGCAACAAGCCGCTGATGCCGTGGCCTTGGTGGAAGGTGTCGGGAAAGTTGAGGTAAAAATTGTGTGGGAGCCGGCCTGGACAATTGAACGTATGAGCGATGAAGCCAAAGCCATGATTGAGTTGTTTTAAGATGAGTGATTTGGTTGAAATTAAGCCTTCAGAAGTTTTTAAAATCAATCTGATGTATGGCGGTGTCAGAAACATGTTTCGGCGCGCCTTTTACCGTGAACTCGGACTTGATAAATGTTATGTCCATAAGGATATGCTGCCTTACCTTGAAAAATTAGAAAAATTATTGCGTCAAGAAAACTTGATTTTAGAAATTCGCGATTGCTATCGTCCGCTTGAGGTACAGGCTTTGATGTGGGAATATCTGCCGGATGAACGTTATTTGGCTCCGCCTTCTCGCGGGTCAAAACACAACAAAGGGACCGCGCTTGATTGCACTTTGCTTGATGCCAAAGGTGTGGAGCTGGCTTTTCCGACTGAAGTCGACGGCTATAGAGAAGATTTGATTGATGATTTTCTTTCAGGAAATATGGCCCCGGTTTTGGCTCATTTGGCCAAAGCCTCTCATCAGTATCAATCAGCCTCACAAAATTTGGAGATTAAAAATCGGCAAAAACTCAAACAAATGATGGAAAAAGCCGGCTTTGTATCTTTAGAAGAAGAATGGTGGCATTATGAAATTAAAAATGCTGCCGATTATCCGTTGGTTGCCTTAAAAGATATCTAAAAAAAGCCACCCTTTCAGGTGGCTTTTTTAATTTTATTTTTTGGCAACGGGTTGATTTACTTTTGCCTGTAAATCTTTAATCAAGGCATCTACCCCGCCGGGGTTGTTCTTGATGAAAGAAGAATATTCGTTACGCGCCGTAATGGCTAAGCTGACATTTTCAATAATAATGTCTACAATCTTGAAGCCGTCAGCCGTTTGTTTAACACGCCATACGACTTTGGCAGGCTCGCCTTGATCCATCGGAACGGTCGAATTTACAAAAATCTGATTTTTGGAATTAGACGGTGTGGTTCCGGCAAAAATAAAATTCTTCCCCTTAAATTCATCAAAGCGCTGTGACCAAGTTTTAATGTTGAGCTCACGATAGACCTTAATGAAGGCTTTGCGTTGTTCGGGAGTAGCGGTACGCCAGTTGCGCCCTAAAACAAACTGGCCGATAAAGTCTAAATCTAATGCCTGATTAAATAATTTGGCAAAACGCTCGTCTTTGACTTGTTGTGAAACATTGGCATTAATGATTTGCTCAATACCTTCGGTCGTAACATTTTTGACGAAGGCTTCAGCCTTAGCGGCATCTACGGCAGCTTGGGTTGAGCCGGCCGCCAAAAACATAACGGCAAATAAGCTCAAAAACAGATTTTTTTTCATGACGTCTCCTTTTTATTTCTGCTTTTTTGAAAGGTTATTCATCTTCTTCTATGCCGAAGTCAAAGTCATAGTTAACATTGCCGGCGTCTGAGTTGATGCAAGTGTTCTTTTTGGCACGATTTTGCAAATAGGCCGTGCGCATGGTGGCATAATAGTCTACCGAGTTGCGCTCCAGATCATCGGTTAAGTCCAAAGTCCCTTCGCGAACGGCAACATAAACGAGAGCTGAAGAAGCCCATAATATTTTATCACGTGTATTGGCATCATTACGCGCCGCCCAATAAATCGGTTGCATATAAGCATCTACCGCCAAAGAAAATGCGGCACGCGGCGTGCTCGGACCCAGCAAAGGCAAAACGATATACGGACCATCCGGTACGCACCATTTGGCCAAAGTGCTGTCAAAGCCGCTGATTTCCTTCTTCCAGCCCCAAGCACCGGCGACATCAAACGTACCGACCAAACCCAGGGTACTGTTAACAGCAAAGCGCCCTACCGTTACACCGGACTGCTTAAATTCACCTTGCAAAACTTGGTTGACCGCAGACATCGGTTCCAAGAGGTTGGAAATAGCATTATTTATCCGCTCTCTGATAAAAGGCGTGGTAATTGCACGATAACCTTTGGCAACCGGCTTGGCCAAATATTTGTCAAACTGATAGTTAAACTTAAACATGGCGCGGTTAAATGTTTCAAACCGGTCAAACTGATCAAACTCAGATGTTTCTGACGGATTGGTGGCACATGAGGCTGTCAATAACATAATTGCCGCAAGAGCCGAAGAGGTAAGAATCTTTTTAAGCACGGGAAAAACCTTTCTTCTTTCCTGATTATCTTTGCCTTATATATAGCATCTCAAATTTAAAAATCCATTAAATTTTTGCAGATATTCAAACGCTAAAAAGCAGCGGCCCCGTGAGGAGCCGCCGTTTCTTTACTATTCCCAATCTAAAACAACTTTTCCGGATTGGCCGCTGCGCATGGCATCAAAGCCTTTCTGGAAGTCATCTATTTTAAATCGGTGTGTAATAATGGGGCTGATATCAAGACCGGCCTCAATCATGGCACCCATTTTATACCAGGTTTCAAACATTTCACGACCATAAATACCTTTTAGGAACAGGCCTTTGAAAATGACATCTGACCAGTTAATTTGGGTTGAGGGCGGCAAAATGCCCAAAAGCGAAACCTTGCCGCCGTTGTTCATGGTCTTGAGCAAACTGTTAAAGGCTTGCGGATTGCCAGACATTTCTAAGCCGACATCAAAGCCTTCAGTCATTTTTAACTCGCTCATGACATCTGTTAGTTTTTGATTGGCAACGTTGACCGCACGGGTGGCCCCCATTTTTTCTGCCAACTGCAGACGATAGGGGTTAACATCCGTAATGACAACGTTTCTGGCGCCGCAGAATTTGGCAATGGCTACCGCCATTATGCCTATCGGACCGGCACCGGTTATTAAAACATCTTCACCAACCATATCATAAGACAAAGCCGTGTGTGTGGCATTGCCGAACGGGTCTAAAATGGCACCAAGCTCATCTGTCACTTTGTCGGGAAGTTTGTATAAATTGGCCGCCGGAATCGATAAATATTCAGCAAAGCAGCCTTGGCGATTGACCCCTATTCCCATGGTGTTGCGGCAGAGGTGTCTTTTGCCGGCACGACAATTGCGGCAGTGTCCGCAAACAACGTGGCCTTCGCCCGATACTCGATCGCCGACTTTGTAGCCTTTAACCTCTTTGCCGAGTTCTACAATTTCACCGGCAAATTCATGTCCGACAACCATAGGTACGGGAATGGTGGCTTGTGACCATTCGTCCCAATTATAAATGTGGACATCCGTGCCGCAAATGGCGGTCTTTTTGATTTTTACCAAAACATCGTTTACGCCGATTTCAGGCATCGGCACGTCATCCATCCAGATACCTTCTTTGGCATATTTTTTTACTAATGCTTTCATCGGCTTTCTCCTTATTTGATAACGCCTAATTCCTTACCGACTTCAGTAAAGGCTTCTATTGCGCGGTCAATATCGGCTTTGCTGTGGGCTGCCGACATTTGCGTGCGGATACGCGCTTGTCCTTGCGGAACAACCGGGAAAGAAAAACCAATGACATAAATACCTTTTTCTAACATTTTATCAGCCATGTCGGCGGCTAATTTGGCATCGCCTATCATAACGGGGATAATCGGATGACCGGCTCCGGCAAGTTTGAAACCGCGTTTGGTCATTTCTTCACGGAAGTAGCGGCTGTTATCCTCAAGTTTTTTACGCAGTGCGTCACCTTGGCTTAACATTTCAAACACTTTTATGGAGGTTGCCGTAATTACCGGCGCCAAAGTGTTGGAGAACAAATATGGACGAGAGCGTTGTCTTAGCCACTCAATTATCTCTTTGCGGCCGGAGGTATAACCACCCGAAGCCCCGCCCAAGGCTTTGCCCAAAGTGCCGGTGATGATATCTACGCGGCCTTCAACACCGCAATATTCCGCCGTTCCACGACCATTGGCTCCGACAAAGCCCACGGCATGAGAGTCATCTACCATAACCAAAGCATGATATTTGTCGGCCAAATCACAAATGGTTTTCAAATCAGCAATAACACCGTCCATAGAAAAAACGCCGTCGGTCGCTATTAATTTGAAACGGGCTCCGTCGGCGTCAGCTTGTTTGAGGCAATTCTCAAGTTCGGTCATATTATTATTGGCATAGCGATATCTCTTGGCTTTACACAAGCGAACGCCGTCAATAATACTGGCATGATTCAAAGAGTCTGAAATAATGGCGTCTTCCGCGTCTAAAATTGTTTCAAACAAACCACCGTTGGCATCAAAGCATGAGGAGTAGAGAATCGTGTCTTCGGTTTTTAAAAACTTGCTGATAGTGTTCTCAAGCTCTTTGTGAATGGTTTGGGTTCCGCAAATAAAACGAACCGATGACATGCCGTAGCCATATTTTTGCACAGCTTGCGCGGCCGTGTTTATCAGCTCTTGATTATTGGCTAAGCCTAAATAGTTATTGGCACAAAAGTTGATAACTTTGCTGCCGTCGGTTAAGCCGATTTCCGCTTGTTGCGGCGTTGCAATAATGCGCTCGGCTTTGTAGGTGCCGGCAGCTTTGACTTCATTCATCTTATTTGTCAGATGACTGAGAAAATCTTTGTTCATGTTTTGCTCCTCATGATGGGTTAAGAAACAGCTTAAGTGTCTTATCTTTAGGGAGATGAGTCAACCGATATCGGCATTTTATCGGCAAGAGTCTTCCTTTTGTTACATTGCTGTAATGTTTTGTGTTTTGCATTTTTTTGGGATTTTTTTTACTATCAGCTCAGTTAAAACTTAAAACTTAAGGAAAATAACATGACCAATAAACCCGCTAAACCGATTAATCTGTTTGATGTTCAGGCTTCTCAGAGTGTTATCGGACAAGAAAACTTTTTGAATGCTTTTAAAACCATTTTGACCCACGGCGGTTATGCTCAAGGTCCCGAATGCCGCGAATTGGATGAAAAATTGGCTGCTTATTCCGGCACAAAATATTGTTCTACTTGCGGTTCAGGCACTGATGCTTTGACACTTGCTTTGATGGCTTGGGATGTTAAAAAAGGCGATGCCGTTTTTGTTTCTTCTTTCACTTTTGTTGCTTCTGCCGAATGTGTTGCCATTGTCGGTGCAACCCCGATTTTTGTAGACTCCTGCCCCGATACTTATGATATGGACCCCAAAGATTTGGAAAGAGCCATTGCAGAAGTTAAAAAAGAAGGCAAACTTAACCTTAAGGCCGTTATTGCCGTTGATATCTTCGGTAACCCCTGCGACTATGATGAGATTATGCGTATTGCCCATGCCAACGGCATGAAAGTTCTTTCTGACGCAGCTCAGAGCTATGGCTCAGTTTATAAAGGCAAAAGAGCCGGCAGCATTGCCGATATGACAGCCACCAGCTTCTACCCGACAAAACCTTTGGCCGCTTATGGCGACGGCGGTGCCGTATTTACCAATAATTTAGATGAAAATGAGTTGGTTAAATCTTGCCGCGTTCATGGTATGAGCCCCGAAGACCACTATGATAATGTTCGTTTGGGCATGACCGGCCGTCTGAACTCTTTCCAAGCTGCCGTTGTTTTGCAAAAAATGAAGGTATTTGATAAAGAATTGGTTGAAAGAGAAAGAATTGCCAAACGTTATGATACCGAGCTGAACCCCTATTTTAGAAAACAGCGCGTTCTTGATAACTGCAAATCTGCTTATGGTTTGTATACCATCAACTGCGATGACAGAGATGAGTTAATGGCTTATCTTAAAGAAAACGGCATTCCTTGCGGTGCTTATTATCCGCGCCCGGTTCATACTCAGACTGCTTATGCAAAATGGAATACACGCAGTCTTCCGGTTTGTGAAAAACTTTCAAAAACAGTTTTGAGTATTCCGATGCATCCGTATTTGGATAAAGAATCTCAAGATTATGTGATTGAAACAATGAACGCTTTTGCTGCTCAAGAAAACTCTAAAGCCGCATAAGCTCTAAAAACAAGTCAAGAAAAAACCTCCCGTTCGGGAGGTTTTTTTGTTGTTATTTCACCGGAGTTTGAAAATTATTATCAATATATGATTTTACATCCTCACCAAAGGTTTTAGAAATATATTGCGTGAGTTCGGTCGGCTTTTCACGATAGCGGTCAGCAACGCCTTGAGCGCGCAGCAAATCTTCTATCTTTAAGCGCGGCTCTATGGCATCACGCTGAGAGGCTGCCGCCGGTGCACCGCGAACAGATGCCAGATTGTATAAAATGTGCGCCGTATAATAGTCTAAGGTATAACGCTTGCCTTCAACCAAGATTTCGCCCAAACTCGTCATGGCTTTTACATGCCCTTGGGCAATGGCCTTATTTAGGCTTTTGACCGCATTACCGTAGTTTTGCGGCACACCCTGACCATTGAGATATAATTCTGCCAGCTGATATTGCGCCTCATCGTAGCCGGCATCTGCTGCGATTTTTATCAGCTCAAAAGCCTTGGCATAGTCTTGCGGCACGACAAAACCTTTTTCATAAGCATAGCCCAGCATGAAAGCTGCCGTCGGATTATTCACCTTGGCCGCACGCATAAATAAATCTATTGCCTTGCGATTGTCTTTTACCACTCCACTGCCGGTCAGATATAAAAAGGCCAGATTAACCGCTGCTTCCGTGTTTCCGGCTTCAACCGCACGATTAAAGCTGTCTGCCGCCTTAACCAAATCTCTTTGGGTGCCGATGCCGCTGTAATAAAGGCTCCCTAAATTGTTAATTGCCACATTATCTCCTTGGGCGGCGGCTTGCTCATAATATGAAAAGGCTTTGGCATAGTCTACTTCAACACCGTCTACACCATATAAATACATATAGCCTAAAGTTAACTGTGCATTCAAATCACCGGAGGCGGCTTCTCTGGTTAGTTTTTGTAACGGTGTTTCTGCCGGATTGGCGGCATCTGCAGCCGGAGATTTTTGCTCTGCATTCTCAGATTTTGAAAATGAAAAATTAAAAAACGAAAAAAGGCCATCTTCCTTGTCGGCTTTGTCTGCGGCTTTGGTCGCAAATGTATCTGATTTTGATTGCGGAACGGCCGCTTCCTCTTGTACCATTTCCGCTTCAACGGCTTGTTCTTCTGCCGCCATCAGGTTTATTTCATCAGATGCCCAAGAAGGGGGAACCATGCTTATGCTCAAAATCAAGCCCAGAGCCGTTGCCGTTTTTTTCATCTCGTTTTTCTCCTTTTTATCAAGTCTGTTTCAGCATAGTCAAACTTCTGTTTTTTAGCAATATAATTTTATAAAAAAAGAGCGGCAAATTTGCCGCTCTTTTCTCCTTATAAATAAGGATTAGAACAACTGCAAAACAGACTGAGCAGCCTGAGATGCCAAGCTCAAGGAGTTAATGGCAAGCTGTTGTCTGGTTTGCAGGGCCAACATGTTCGCTGACTCTTCGTTCATGTCTGCCAAGGTCAACTTATCAGCACCTTCT
>CALXWF010000070.1 GCA_944392285.1 uncultured Alphaproteobacteria bacterium
TAGATGCAAATAATGAAATCATCGGTTACAAATTTGTTCACTTAGGCAAAATGATGGAAGCAATCAAAAACGGAACAGATCCGAAAACTGCTTTTGAAAATAATATCAAAACCTATGGCCGATTTGATGAAGCCGTCAAAATCATTGACCCGAGAAAGGAGTAAGATATGTTATTTGAAGGATATGATAGAAGAATTGAAAAAATTACTCCGGTCTTGGCAAAATATGGTTTTTCAAAGATTGAAGAAACCAGAGATTTTTGCTTGAGCAAAGGTGTTGATGTTGAAAAATTGGTAAAAGGCATTCAACCGATTGCATTTGAGAATGCCGTTTGGGCCTATACTTTGGGTTGCGCTATTGCCCTAAAAGAAAATGTTAAAAACGCTTCTGAAGCGGCTGAAAAAATCGGTATCGGTCTACAAGCATTCTGCGTTCCAGGTTCTGTTGCAGACCAGCGAGCCGTTGGTTTAGGTCATGGTAATTTGGCCGCAATGTTATTGAGAGAAGAAACAAAATGTTTCTGTTTCTTGGCCGGGCATGAATCTTTTGCTGCCGCCGAAGGGGCTATCGGTATCGCTCGTTCCGCCAACAAAGTCAGAAAAGAGCCTTTGAGAGTTATCTTGAACGGCTTGGGCAAAGATGCCGCTTACATCATTTCTCGCATCAATGGTTTTACTTATGTTGAAACGGAATATGATTATAGCACGGGAAATTTGAAAATCGTAGAAGAAAAAGCCTTTTCTAACGGCGATAAAGCCAAAGTAAAATGCTATGGCGCCGATGATGTGTCAGAAGGTGTTGCCATTATGATTAAAGAAGGCGTTGATGTTTCCATTACCGGGAACTCTACCAATCCGACACGTTTTCAACATCCGGTTGCCGGTACATATAAAAAATGGGCCGTTGAGCACGGTAAAAAATATTTCTCCGTTGCTTCCGGCGGCGGAACCGGTCGTACTCTGCACCCCGATAACGTTGCTGCCGGTCCAGCTTCTTACGGTATGACCGACACTATGGGAAGAATGCATAGTGATGCCCAATTTGCCGGCTCATCATCCGTTCCGGCCCACGTAGAAATGATGGGGCTGATCGGTATGGGTAACAACCCGATGGTCGGCGCAACGGTTGCTGTTGCCGTTGCTATTGAGGAAAGCCTCAAAAAATAAAAAAACAGCCAAATAATAGCACTCCTAACAGAGAGGATACACGTTATCCTCTCTTTTTTATAAAAAATATAATAAGAAGTCATATTTTTCTTGCTTTAGAATTTTTAATCTTTTAGATTATGGGCGGGAATGATGTTCTCCCGGGTCTTTGTCGACCGAACCGCCTGAGGGCTGATGACTTCTGCCGTTTTGCTTTATGGGGGAAGTTTTTGTTTTTTTAAAGGGTGAAAAATGTTATATTTGTTTGTTGCAATCGGTGGAATGTGCGGTGCCGTATCAAGGCATTTTTTGTTTTCTTTGTTGGCTGAAAAAAGTTTGAGATTTCCATATTCTACTTTTGTGGTTAATATTATCGGGTGTTTTTTGATGGGAGTTATTGTGGAGATATTTGCTCAAAAGTCTCATCTGCCGGCTGAAATCAAAATTCTTTTAACAACCGGATTTTTAGGCGCTTTTACGACTTTTTCAACCTTTAGTCTGGATATTGTAGAGCTTTTTAATAAATCTTCCGTGCTGAGCGGCTTGTCTTATATTACTTTGTCGGTGGTGTGCGGGGTTTTGAGCTTGTATGGCGCTATTTGCTTGGTTCGCTCGTTGGTCGCTTGAGATAATTTAAGCGTTATTGCTGGTTTTATGCGGAGGTTTATATGACAGAAAAAGAAAAAATGCTTGCCGGAGAGCTCTATGATTGTGCCGATAAAGAATTAATGGAAATTTGGAACCGCGGCAAAAATTTGGCCAGAGAATATAACGCTCTCGCTTATGAGGACAAAGAAAGCCAAAATAAAATTTTGACGGAACTTTTGGGGGATAAGGGCGATAATGTGCAAATTACCGCGCCTTTTTATGTGGATTATGGGAAATTTATTTATATCGGCCATGATACCGAAATTAATATGAACTGTGTTTTTTTAGATTGTAATAAAATCAACATCGGGCACCATTGTTTGATTGCTCCGAGTGTGCAAATTTATACGGCTTTTCATCCGCTGAGGGCTGAAGAAAGATTTTGTAACCATTCAAATTGGGCCGTATCTCGTTCGGCTCCGGTTAAAATCGGCAATTATTGTTGGATTGGCGGCGGCTCTATTATTTTACCCGGAGTTGAAATCGGCGATAATTGCGTTATCGGCGCCGGAAGTGTCGTAACTAAAAATATTCCGGCCAATAGCGTGGCCGTCGGCAACCCGTGTCGGGTTATTAAATCACTCTAAGAGCTCAAACTTAAAATTAACCATATAATAAACAATTAAGTGCTATAATTGGTCCATCATTCATATTTTGGGAGGGAAAAATGAAGACACTTATGATTGTTATTGTTTTGGCAGCTTTGGCTTATGGCGGTAAGTGGCTCTATGATAATCATTATTTTGACAGCTTTATGACCTCTGTTAACAATACGGTACAAAGAACCTCTGATTTTGCTACGGATAAAGTAGTTAATGAGGCAGAATTTAACTAAAATATGATTTTTCATATTTAAACATCAGGAGGCTGCATTGAATAAAAAATTTGACTTTATTGAAGGGGATATTGTTCCAACCTTTTTTTATCATTCCATTCCCGTTATTTTTGCTATGCTCTTTGCGGCTTCTGCTTCAATTATTGATGGTTGGTTTGTCGGAAAATATATCGGCCCGATGGGGTTGGCAGCGGTTAATATTGTTACACCGGTATTAAACCTGTTATGGGGGCTTAATATTATGCTTGTTGTCGGCTCCACGGTGAGTATCGGCAAACAGCTCGGCGCTCAAAAATATGAAATGGCTAATTATATTTTTTCAAAAACCATTGTTGCCGTGGTTATTGCTAATTTTATCATTGCTTTTCTTCTCATATATTTTGAAACAAAAATTCTTACTCTTCTTGGGGCTACTCCCGCAATTATGCAGATGGCAAAAGATTATTATTTTTATGTCGTCTTATATACTGTCTTTTATGCCATTAACCTTACCATAAGTTATTTTATTCGTATTGAAGGACGCACCATATTTGTTGCTTTGGGGTTAATTATTTTTGTTTTTGCAAATATTTTCTTAGATTGGCTGTTTATCGGCTATTTAGATATGGGAATGAAAGGTGCGGCTTATGCAACCTCTTTTGCCGAACTTTTTTCTACTTTGTTTTTATTAACGCATTATTTTAATTCTCGTTCGGTCTTAAAGTTTTCTTTTAAACTGAAAAGATGGCGGCGTCTGATACGTTCTTGTTATAACGGTGTATCTGAATTTATTACGGAAACCTCCGTCGGCGTGGTGTTGATGCTGTTTAATTTGGCTCTTATTAAGTATGTCGGCTTAAACGGCGTTGTTGCTTTTAGCGTTATTAATTACTTTTTGCTGGTTCAATATACAACCGTGACCGCAATCGGCGATAGTATGCAGCCGGTGCTGGCCATTAATTACGGCAGAAAAAAATGGCATCGTATTTATGCTTTTATTTTTAATGCTTTTCGCTTTAGTTTTACCGTCGGTCTTGTTTCGGCGTTGATTTTGTATTTCTTTGCCGGACCGATTGCCGATCTTTTTGTAAAAACTACCAATGCGGAAATTCATCAGATAATTCAAAAGTTTTCAAAAGTTTTTTGGATTACGTTTTTATTAAACGGAATTACGGTTAATATCTCTACTTATTTTACGGCAACTTGTCGACCCAAATTTGCCGCGATTGTTTCTTTTAGCGGCGGCATTATTTTTCCGGTTATTTTTATTCAGCTTCTGCCGCTGTTTTTTGGAGCAAACGGAATCTATTGGGCTTTGCCTGTCAGCCAAACCTGCTCTTTTATGATTGCTTGCATGTTGCTTTATTATGACTTATATTATGGCGAAGCCGATAAGGCCCTGCATCCTAAAAAACTTGCGGCTCTGTCTGATAATGATGTTAAGATTGACTTTAATCCCAAGCCGGATGTCGTCTTTAACGAAGCATTATTGCGCTCTCCGGCGATTATGAAAATCAAAAAAAACAGTCATTGATGGGGATATAACAAAATGACCGTCTTTCCTAAAAATCCGTTTGTTTTTTTGTGGCAATATGCCCTGCGTAACAAAGGGATTTTTGCGGCAACGCTTATTTGCTCGATTATTGCGGTTTTGGCCGGAAAATCGGTGCCTTGGGTGTTTGCAAAAATGGTGGCCTGTTTTGAAAAAGGTCTGCCATTTGCCGAGATTGCCTCAACCATTTGGATTTTGTTGGCGGCCTTAGTCTTGGCCGGTGTTGTGTCCGCTTTGTGCGAGGCAGGGGCGAATGTCTTGGTTGAAGTGTTTTTGCGCCCAAAAGTTTATCAGCAAATGAGCCATGATTGTTTTGAACATATTAACGGCCATTCTTTGGCTTATTTTGCCGATAATATGGCCGGCGCTTTGGCGCAAAAAAGCAATTCTTTGTCTGATTGCTCAACTTTTTATCCGGCGATTTTTTACTATCTGTTTGATTCTTTCTCACTGCTGGTGGTTTTTGTTATGCTGGCCGCCGTCAGCCCGATGTTTGCGCTTTATTTTGTTTTGGCAATTGCGCTCTCAGCGGCGGTCGCGTTTAAGTTTGCAAAGCTCTCCATGAATTTGCGCGCAGACATGATTGAGGCGCGCGCAAAAGTCAGCGGCGAGATGATTGACGCTTTGCAAAATAACTTCTTTATCCGCTTATTTTCCGGATTTCGGCATGAAAAAAATCGTTTAAACAAGGTTTTGCAAGATGAAACCGCAAAGGTAAACAAATCAACCGATGTTGAATTTCTACAAACCGAGAGCGAAAAACTTTATTTTAAGATTATTTGCCTGTTGTTTTTCTTTTATGCCCTGTTTTTGTGGAAAGAAAAGGCGTTGCAAACCGCCGATGTGGTGTTGATTTTCTTTTTGCTGCAAAGTGTTTCGGAAACCGTGGCTTTTTTAATCCACCGCGCCATTGTTTATAGCGGCATTTTTGCCGAAATCCGCACGAATCTTATTCCTTTTACCACGGCTCATGAAATCGTTGATTGTGATAATGCCAAAGAGCTTAAGATTACGCAGGGGCAAATTGAGCTTAAAAACGTATGTTTTGCTTATAAAAATGCCAAGCCTTTGTTTGTTAATTTTAATTTGACCATAAAAGCCGGCGAAAAACTCGGGATTGTCGGTATGTCCGGCGGTGGAAAGTCTACCTTGATTAATTTGCTACAAAGATTTTATGATATTGACAGCGGTGAGATTTTGTTTGACGGGCAAAATATTAAAGAAGTGCATCAGGAAAGTTTGCATAAAGCCATCGGCTATGTGCCGCAAAGCTCCACCCTTTTGGAACGCTCGGTGCGTGAAAATATTGCTTACGGCAGGCCGGGTTGCACACAAGAAGAAATTGAACATGCTGCCAAAGACGCCTTTGCCGACATGTTTATTGCTGATTTGCCCAATGGTTATAAAACCATTATTAACGCCCAAAATCAGCTCTCGGGCGGGCAGATGCAACGTTTGTCCATTGCGCGCGTGTTGCTGAAAGATGCGCCGATTTTGATTTTGGACGAGGCGACCTCAGCTCTTGACAGTGAGTCTGAATTTTATATTCAAAAAGCCATTGAGAATATGCTCAAAGACAAAACCGTTATTGCCGCGGCACACCGTTTGTCTACCCTTAAAAACATGGATAGAATCATTGTGTTGGAAAAAGGAAAAATCGTTGAAGACGGAAGCCTTGACGAATTGCTTAAGAAAAAAGGCAAATTTTATCAATATTGGAATTTGCAAAGCCTCAAAGCCCAAAAAGGAGGCCGTCATGAAAAATAATTTGGTTTGGCCTTTTTTGAAAAAATATTATTGGCGCGTCAAGGCTCCTTTGGTTTTTGTTACTTTGGCCGGCCCCATCATTGCCTTTTGCAACCAGTTAGTACCTTGGTATGTGAGCAAAATCGTTAACCTGATTAATTTGGACGCGCTTGATGAGGCAAAATGGCAAGAGTTGTTTGAAATCTGCGCCTTTATGGTGGCGTTAGTGGGCGCGACAACGGTATTATCTCTTTTGGCTTTTTATGTAATGCAAAACAAAGTTATTGCGCCCTTGGGCATCAGCGTGCGGCAAGATTTGTTTGCGCAGGTTTTGGAAAAGCACAAAGACTTTTGGAGCAAAAACAGCGCCGGAAACGTCTTTTCAAAAATTGACAGCAGCCGACGCACAACCGCGGCTTGGAGCTCAATCGGAAATATTTTGCTCTTTGCCAATATATCAGTCTGCGGCTTTTTGGCCAGTCTTTATTTTGTGGCCAAGATTTATTGGCCGATGGCTTCGGTTTATCTGATTGCCTCAATCTTGCTGTTTGCGGCTTTTCATAAATTGGCCGAAAATACGGCTCAAGCCTCAAAACAACAAGAAAACCTTAAGAATAAAGTCTTTGGCCTGACGACCAATATGATAAGCAATTATTTTATCTTAAAGATTTTCGGAAGCCTTGGACGCGAACTGAAAGCTCTGGATAAAAATTATGCCATGGTCGGCAAGGCTATGCAAAAAAATGCTTGGCTCCGTAATAAAAACAACCTGTTGGTCTGCGCGGCTTTGCTTTTGTTTGAAACTTCCATGGTGGTATATGCCGTTATTCTGTGGTCTAAAGAGATGATTGATGTCGGCAACGTGGTTTATATTTTGACTGCCATCATGACAACCGGAAATATTTTGCGCAACCTTGCCATGAACTGGATTTATTATCGAAGTGAGATTTTTAAGCTGCGCAATAATCTTAACCTTTTAAATGCCGAGATTGAAATTAAAGACGCCCCGACCGCCAAAAAACTTAAGCTCAGCAAAGGCGCCGTTGAATTTCGGAATCTGTGCTTTGCTTATAATCGCAAAAAACCTGCGGTTGTTGATTTTAATCTTTCTATTAAACCGGGGGAAAAAGTCGGGATTATCGGCATGTCCGGCTCGGGGAAGACAACTTTGCTCCACTTGTTGCAAAGACTGGTTAACACCCCCGAAAACAGCATCTTTATTGACGGGCAAGATATTACCAAAGTTACGCAAGACAGCCTGCATAGGGCTTTGGCTTTTATTCCGCAAGATACTTCCTTATTCCACCGCTCCTTGAGCGAAAATTTGAGCTATGGCAGTTTTGAGGCCGGACAAAGCCAAATCAAAGAAGCGGCCAAACAATCTTATATTGAGGAATTTGTCCCATTTCTGCCCCAAGGGTACAAAACTTTGGTCGGCGATAAAGGGGTTAAACTCTCGGGCGGGCAAAGGCAACGTGTCGGTATTGCCCGCGCGATTTTGAAAGATTGTAAAATTTTGCTCCTTGATGAGGCAACCTCAGCTCTTGACAGTAAGTCGGAAAAATATATTCAGCAATCTTTGCAAAAATTGATAAAGAACAAAACGGTCATCGCCGTGGCACACCGTTTGTCTACCCTTAAAAACATGGATAGAATCGTGGTGATGGACGAGGGCAGAATTTTGGAACAAGGCAGCCCCACCGAGCTTTTGGACAAGCAAGGAAAATTTGCTAAAATCTGGAATCTGCAAGCTTAAAAAAAATCAGTTATCTAAAAACGAAGCATTGCGGTTGATGGTGTAAATTCGTGCCGGGTTTTGGTGATGATAATATACATAAATAACGTTTGAGAGCTTGCCTTTTTGCCAAGGGTCAAAGCCGCCGATTACCTGTCGCTGCAAATTTGTTTGAAAAACAGAGCGCAAGGTATTGTCCAGATTCATGCTGAATTTGTCTGAAAAATTGGGGCTTGATATCAAATTCATGACAATAATTCCCCCGTCTTTTAAGTGGCTTTTAACCCGATAAAAATATTCTTGCGTGACTAAATCTTGCGGAATAACTCTGGTGGAAGAATAAGTATCTAAGACAATTAAATCATAGAGCGTTTTATCTTCTTTTAAAAACTGGTTAGCATCTTGAAGCTCAAATTTTTTGTTCGCCCCGAGTTTTTCGTTTAGAAAATATTTTTCCGAGAGCGGCAGCAGCGCTTTGTCAACATCTACATAGGTGTAATTATTAAAATCATCATTCCTTCCCAGAGTAAAACCACCGGCACCGAGAATAAGAATGTGTTTTTTGTCTTGCAGCGGCAAGGTTTTTAAAAAATTGTTTTCAATATATTGGATATAGGGAAACAACAGTTTGTCGTCTTGCGAAATTTTTGAGGCGGCGCTGCCGTTTAAGACCATTACCTTTGATTTGCCTTCATCTGCTTCAAAAACCGAAATTGTTGAAACCGCATTATTTTCAACAATTGCAAATAAATCATATAATAATTGGCTACGGTTTAATAAAACGCCTGCCACAGCTATTGTCAGCGCCCAGTAGATGTCAAATGATTTTTGCAGTATCAGTGCGGCAGAAAGGCAAAGACATATTATAACGACAATGGTATAATTTACGCCCAGCAGCGGCATCAGAACCAAAGTCGACAGCAACGACCCCAAGACCGAGCCAATTGTATCTACCGCCATGAGTTTGCCGGTAAAATTGCGGTTGTATTTATGCAGGAAACGGCTTAAAAGCGAAGTTATCTGCCCAAATAAATAAGACGGGTAAGAAAGCAGAGCCAAACAATAAATAAAACTCTTGACCAAAGTGCTTTTAACCCCAAGATAATCAAACAAAGCAAAATATAGATATATTAAGATATAGCTGGCGGCAAGAATCGCCCAGAGAGCCAAAAAATAAAATGCTTTTATTACCCGACGCCGAACCGCTTTGGCTGCTAAAGGGAAAACCGAGCCGGCATAATACCCCCAAGACATAAAAGCCATTATTACACCAATAATGATTGAGGCAGTCACGGCCGTGGCTCCGACAAAACCACTTAACTGGCGCATAACTATCAGCTCTAATGACAGACTGGAAAAGCCGCCGATAAAAATCGCCCAAAGCAATATTCGTCTGATTTTTTTGCTCATGTGTGCTCCTTGAGAATCTTGGTTTATTGTTTCATCTTCAAAGAAAATGTCAATATTTTGAAAAAATTTTAAACAACCTCTTGTTTTTGTGCGGGGATTGAATATCCTAAAATTGTTTGTTTTAAATAGGGAGGTATCTGATGCTTAAATATATTCTTTACGTTGTTGTATCTGCGGCCGTGTTGGCTTTGGTTTGCGGCGGCGTTCACTTGCTTAAAGTGGCTTTGAAAAACAAAAAAGAAATGGCTCAATATGAAACCGTTAATGAAACCAAAGTAAAACCTTTGGGCAAAGTTTTGGTGGTGTATTATTCTTTGAGCGGACATACGAAGGAAATTGCCGAAATCATTAGCCAAAAAACCGGTGCCGACCTCTATGAAATTGAGGTATCACCCAAAATTGAGCAAAATGCTTTGATGTATATGAAAGTAAAAAAACAACTCCAAGAAAAAAAATATCCCAAATTGGCTAAACCCCTGCCCGATTTTAGCCAATATGACATGATTTTTGTCGGTGCGCCGGTTTGGTGGTACACAATTGCGACTCCCGGCTTTGCCTTTTTGCAAGAAGCTGACTTTGCCGGCAAAAAGGTTGTGCCTTTTTCAACTCAGGGCAGTAATTATGGTTCATTTTTTGAAGATTTTGCAAAAAATGCCCGCAACGGAGAAATTTTAACTTCGGCAAACTTCAATAATTTGCCCGAAAGCTATGCAAAAGCCGTTGATAATAAAATTACGCAATGGTTAAACAGTTTATAAAAAAATAAAAGCGGCTAATTTCAGCCGCTTTTTCTTTCTATCTGTTAGACATTTTCGCCGGTTGGGCTTGCGCAAACATTTGTTGGTAAGCATCTTTTATTTTGGCGACAATTATCTTAAATTCTTTTAAGTTTTTGCCTTTTAAGTTTTCTCCGGCGGCGGCCTTAATGGTCAGCGGATTAACACGACGGCCGTTGCGAATTACTTCATAGTGCAAATGCGGACCGGTAGATCTGCCGGTGCTGCCGACATAACCGATTACCTGACCTTGTTTAACTCTAACACCGGGGCGAATGCCTTTGGCAAAAGCCTTCATGTGGCCATAGGCCGTAGAATATTCGGAATTGTGGCGAATCTTTATATAGTTGCCGTAACCACCGTTATATTTGGCCACTTGAACCACACCGTCTCCTCCGGCATAAATTAAGCTGCCGGCCGGTGCCGCATAGTCAACCCCCCAGTGGATGCGGATGTCACGCAAAATGGGGTGACGACGACGGCCAAAGGGAGAGGAAATGCGCGCTCTTTGGTAAGACATCGGCTTTTTGGACAAGGTCTTTTTCATGGCCAGACCTTTTTCATTATAATAGTCAACATTGCCGGATTTGTCTTTGAAACGATATAAGGCGATTTTGTCTTTGCGCAACTGTAATGAGGCATATAAAATATTGCCGTTGCGAACGACTTCTCCTGAAGGAGATATATAATTTTCATAAATAATTTCAAATTTGTCGCCTTTACGAACATCGCGGCTAAAATCAACAGAAAAATTAAAGATATTAATAAACTCGGCGACAATCCGGCTGGGAACATTTTGGGCCGTCATGGCACTTGAGAGGGTGCCGCTGATGGTGCCGCTGGCGCTGTTGACCTCGGTTACGAGCTCATCTTTTTCGGCTCGAGCAACATATTGCTCTTGTTCATTTTTCTCCAACACATAGCGTTCGCCCGGTTTGGTTTCTATGGTAATATTTTCAACACTCACGCCGCTGTCTGTTACGGGCTCTTCGGGCAAGTCTATTTTTGTGCGATTAACGGTTGTAACCGTCATTTTTTGGCCGATGCGCAGATTTTGCGGATTATAAACTTTTTTTAACGTCGTGTAGAGCTCATGCGCTTCATTATAAGTAAGACCAAGGTTGGTTAAGATAGAAATAAAGGTATCTCCCTTGGAAATAATAATTTCATTTTCAATCGTTTTACTCTGGCTGTTATAATTTACCATTTCAAAGAGGGATTTAATGTTTTCAATAGAGCTTTCGGGATAGACGGATTCAGGATTTTGGAGATTATTAACAATATTGTTTTCAAATATAATATAATCCAGACGTTCACGCGGGGCAACAGAAGCGTTAACCGCATTATTGTTGACCAAAGACAAGACCAACGCGACAGCAACAGCTACCGCATATCCAAGCGTCATTAGCCTTTGGCGGTTTTTAAGGCTTATTCTAAGCACTCTTGCGTATAATTTCATTCGGCTCATAATCGGCCCCCGAAAATTGTTTATAAAATTCAGCTCTAAAATATAAAAGCAATCGCGATAAAAAACAAAATATTTTATGGTTATAATGTGTATAAGTGGGAATGTATCATGTTTTTTATTAATATTTTCATAATTTTTAAAAAAAATAAAAAAAATGCTTGCATTTATATTTTTTGTTCGGTATAAGGTAACACGAATTTGATGGGGGCGTAGTTCAGCTGGTTTAGAATACATGCCTGTCACGCATGGGGTCGCGGGTTCGAGCCCCGTCGCTCCCGCCAGTTTAGAAAAAAGGTCGTTTGTTTGCAAACGACCTTTTTTTATGGCGCGGAAGACGCGCTCGACCAAGACCCCGGTCGCAGGCTTGAGGAAAAAAATATCTCCGGCGGAGATATTTTTAACGAAAGGCGCAGGTTTGTTAATGAGCGCGGCGGCGACAGCCTGACAGCGCGAATGTTACAAACCAAGTGACCGACGCGCGGTTAGCAAGCTTTGCGCGCTTACCAAGCTAGACGAGCCCTAGCGTCAGTCCGTTTAGGAAAAAGGTCGTTTGTTTGCAAACGACCTTTTTTTATGGCGAGATTAAAAATTTTTGTAATTTTTTTCTTGGCCTCTTGATTTTAGAAAAAAATCTTCCTACTTCAGATTCAGATGATATGATTTAAGGAGGAAAAAATGTCTGATTCATTAATTACACGTAAAGAACACAGCCATAATACTCCGATGCATTATGGTTATCGCAAAGATTTTGGTGATCTCGTCAACGGTTTTTTGAATGGTTGGTTAGATTTGCCTTTTGAAAATACTTCTCTTAAAAATTTGGAACCCAAAATTGAAGTAACGGAAAATGATAATGATGTTACCGTTTGCGCTGAAGTCCCCGGTATTTCCGAAAAAGATATGGATTTGGAAATTTCTTCCGACGGATATTTGGTTATTTCGGGTGAGAAAAAACAAGAGAAAAAAGAGCATGGCAAAGGAAGCTATTTTTCTGAGATATCTTACGGATCATTCAAAAGAACCGTCCCTCTGCCTTGGGATTTGAAATTTGACGAAGCCAAAGCCGATTTTGAAAACGGTATGTTGAAAGTCTTTATTCCGAAATCTCAAGATGAAAAAGGACGGAAAAAGAAAATTGCCATTAATAAAAAATAATAAAAATAATTCTTAGTAAACAAAAACCCGCCGTAGCGTTGCTATT
This sequence comes from uncultured Alphaproteobacteria bacterium, assembly GCA_944392285.1. Classification (GTDB taxonomy): domain Bacteria; phylum Pseudomonadota; class Alphaproteobacteria; order RF32; family CAG-239; genus CALXWF01. Next base: position 12,496 of record CALXWF010000070.1, read on the forward strand.
GCGGGTTTTTTGCTCCTGTCGGCCGTACATCTGTCGGGACTGCCGGCTGTTGGGGGCGAGCGGAGCTCTTTGACGGAGATGTTTCTTTTATCTTAATTTTTTCCTGCCAAAGATTCTTTACCTTTTGCCAAAAACTGATTTTTTCTTCACAAGTTGCGGTTTGCTCATTCCAAACACCGCCGCTTTGTTCACACAGGCGTTGGTCTTGGTGACTGTAATAATACCAACCATAAGCGGCAAGTGCTATTAAAATTGCGAGCAAAAGCAACTTTATAACATTTTTGAATAAATACCACAAAAGCCACAGAAACAAAAGCCCTGCCAATGTCAGCTTGTCGGTTAAAGCATTTTGCCCTAACACATATATAGAAAACAGCTCATATATTACCAACAGCCCAAAAAACGTATTTACCGGCGATTTTAACAACGCCAATAACAAGCGTTTCCACCAACTTTTGGGCTCTTCACCTTCTATTTTAACATTTTCTTCCATGGTTTCTCTCTTTATATTTGATTTATATTTGCAGTATAGAACAGCGGCAAGGTTCATGGCAATATTTTTTACGACCTCTTAAACATAAAATACTGGATTTTTAAGATTTAAACAGTTATGCTTGTGAGGCTTGGGAGAGAATATGAGATGTCTGAAACAAAAAAAAGCGAAGCAGAGTTGTTAGCAATGGCCGCAGAAGAGTTTGAAATTTCTGCCCCTAAAGCTAAAAAACTGCAAAAAGAATTTTTTGAGCAAAAAAACAAAAATTTATCAAAGCAAATTACGCCGCCGTTCTTAGAAATTGCCGACCAACTTGAAGCCGAGGACGACCAAGTTTTTCATGCGGCCGTCTATAACCTTGGCTTGGTGGCCTTAGCCCAAAAGAAATATCGCAAAGAAATTTTGAATATTCTCGGAGAATATGCCGAAAATAAGCGCAAAACCCAAGAGCAACGCGCTTATGTGCAAGAAAAAATTGATGAAATAAAAAAAGCCAAAGCTTAATGATAACGGCGTAACAGCCCGCTTAAGATACCTTGAACTCTTACGCTTTCTGCCGGAAGCGTGCGTGTTTCATAGGCTGCATTCATCGGAATCAGCTTTACAAAAGCCCCTTCTTTGCGAATAATTTTTAAGGTAGCCTCTGCATTGTCAACCAATGCGACGACAATTTCGCCGTTGTCGGCGTGGTCGGCTTTTTTGATAATAACGGTGTCGCCGTCCAAAATGCCGCCTTCCATCATCGAATCGCCTTCAACGGTTAAGGCATAATATTGACCGCGACTGACCATGTTATAGGGAACAAAAAGTTTTTCGCTCTCATCTGCGAGGGCTTCTATCGGCGTGCCGGCGGCGATTTTGCCATATAGCGGGATTTCGGTCATGCCGTTGTTAAGAGCTTGTTCTTTTTTCTTTTCTTCTTCAATAATGGCGCTCGGCTTGAGCTTGGGCAGACGAATCACCTCAAGGGCGCGGGCTTTGTGCGGCAGTTTCTTAATAAAATTACGCTCTACCAAAGCCTCTATCAAGGCGTGAATCCCCGACTTGGACTTAAGACCGACCGCCTCTTTCATTTCATCAAAAGACGGGGAATGGCCGGTTTCTTTAATAACCTTATTAATAAACATTAAAAGTTGGTATTGTTTCGGGGTCAGCATTTGGCACCTCCTTGGTGTTATGTTCACAATATGTTCTAATTTAGTTCTGCCTGATTGTCAAGAGAGGTTGCAAAATTTTGCTTAAGAATAAAGAAATTATTGAAAATTTTTCTGATTGGTTTATAGTCTGAAACCAGAAATTTGAGATTTTAATAAATTATAACAGGAAATATCATGACAGAAGAAAGCAACCTCCATCGCGAAGCCCGCTTGGTTAAGCTCAACAACCTACTTGCTACGGGTTATAATCCCTACCCTTATAAGTTTGAACCCAATGCTTATGCCGCGCCCTTGCAAGAAAAATATAAAGACTTGGAAGCCGGCGCCGATACAGAGGATCGGGTTACCGTTGCCGGACGCGCCATGGCCGTGCGCAACAGCGGTATGTTTATTGACTTAAAGGATGTTACCGGTAAAATTCAGGTCTTTTGTCACAAAAATCATTTGAGCGAAGAAGATTTGGCCAGATTAAAAAATTTGGATATCGGTGATATTGTCGGCATTACCGGCTATGTTCGCCGCACCCCCAGAGGCGAGCTTTCTATCGCTGCAGAGAAATTTGATATTATTGCAAAATCTTTGCAGGCTCTGCCCGAAAAATTTCATGGTTTGACCGATATTGACGCTCGTTATCGTCAACGCTATGTTGATTTTATTATGAATGATGACAGCCGCGAAACTTTTATCAAACGCTGCAAAATTACCTCGGCCGTACGCAAGTTTTTTGAAAACCGCAACTTCCTTGAGGTTGAAACCCCGATGCTGCACAGCATTATGGGCGGGGCAAATGCCAAA
>CALXWF010000071.1 GCA_944392285.1 uncultured Alphaproteobacteria bacterium
TTATCAATCACAATATCGCCAAAAACAATTTCACCGATTAATTTGCCGGACAAACTAATAACCGTGCCGTCAGACAATACACGACCGACAACGACATTGTCCGTGTCTATTACCTTGCCGTCAGGACGAACAACACCTATCGGATTGCCGCCAAAATCTATTACGACACCGCGGCGCAAAAGGCTTAAATTTTTGTCGGTTGAACCGCCCGGAAGCACTGCCGTTATGTTCTGGCCTTTTAAGTCTATTACGTCACCGAGCGAATTTATGCGCCCGGAATAATTGCCCCAAATGTCTATTACAATACCTTCGGGAATTATCTCGCCGATAACCTCGCCTTTGGCATTGATAATTTTGCCATCAGAGCTGGTGCGACCTTCAAGTTTGCCGTCTAAGTTGACGACACGACCGTCAGAAACCCCATAGCCGAGGTAGGCACCGTCATAACCAACGGCAACGCCGCGGCTTATGACACGACCGCGATAAGTGCCTTTGGGGTCAACAAAGTTGCCGTTACCGTCTATTGTGCCCAAAATGTCACCAAAACGGTTTATTACCCTGCCGTCAAACAAGGCTTTGCCTATAATTTTGCCTGAAAAATCGGCAATTTCTCCCGTGGGAACGGGTTTCCCTAAAATCTTGCCGTAAAAATTCAGCGCATCTCCTTTAATGGCGCCGCGCGCCGTGCCTTGCTGGTTGTAAATTTTACCGTCGGCAAAAAGGCGGCCGAGCGTGCGTTTTTCACCGTCTTTGATTAAAAGTTTTTCATCTAAGGCAACGCCGACAATCTGGTTATTGGTGCTTAAAAGCAAGTTGTCAGAAGTTAAACGCGCATTGCCGACACCGGGGACCTGCAGTGTGACACCGTCTTCCATTACGTTTAAGAAATTGCCGTCTAAGTCATAGGCATATTTGCGCCCCATCACCTTGCCGATGTAGCCGCCGTCTTTGTTGTAGACATCGCCAAAAACACCGACGCAACCTATCGGCAACTTGGCATCATTTATAACCAAACCATCTTCTGAAACACGACCGAGATAATTGCCGTCATAACCGATAACTATTCCCTGCTCTAAAACACTGCCGACAATGTTGCCTTTTTCATCTAAGACAGAACCATCCGGATTAACGCAGCCGACATATGCCCCGTTTTTGCCGCGGGCAATGCCGTCGGTGCCGACTTCACCTACTAGCATGCAATTGTTGTCATAAACCTTGCCCGGCGTGATAACCTCTCCGACATAATCACCGGCAGTGTTTACGGCCGTGCCGTCAAACAAAATTTTATATTCTGTTTCTTTGCCGTTATTTTTGATTTTGCCGTCTGCATCTAAATAGCCTAAATGTTTGCAGCCATAGCCGACAACCAAGCCGCCTTTAACCATTTGCGCCACGACTTTATTGCCCGCGACATCTTTGACCAGACCGCTGGCCAAAACTCGTCCGACTATTTGACCGTTGCTTTCTACCGTGCCGTTATTGCCGACTTTGCCCAAAACCTGCCCTGCAGGCGTTATCGGAATAAGCTGCGTCTGTACCAATGAGCCGATAATGCGCCCCTTGAGGCTTGTTACCTGCCCGTTCGCATTCAACCTTCCAATCGCATTGCCCTTAAAATCAAGAACATTGCCGTCTTTGTCGGCATAGCCGATTAATTTTCCGTCGGCATCTCTGATTAAACGCATATAGTCTCCGGCTTTGCCGATTATATTGCCGTCTTTATCTACCAAAGTGCCGTCTTCTTGCATTTTGCCGATAATGTTGCCGTTAAAATCTATGACATTGCCGTTTTCATCTATATAACCAATAACGTTGCCGTCTTTATCATAGGCTAATCTTCTGGCTTGGTCGGCCCCGTCTGCCTGACCGATAACCTCATCTACGATAATATTGCCGTTTTCATCAACACGACCGACAACGCGCCCCTGTTGGTCAACGACCGTGCCGTTGGGCATGACAACACCTAAGGTATTGCCGTTTTCATCTACGGCAACACGGCCTTGCTTGGCAACGCGGCCAATAATGTTGCCGTTCATGTCTACGACCTCACCTTTTTCATTCACGCGGCCGATGATGTTGCCGTTCATGTCTACAACCGTGCCGTCGGGCATGACCCGACCGATAATATTGCCGTTTTCATCATATACAAAACCGCTGTCTACCGCCGTGCCGATAACATTGCCATCCATATCAACCACCGTGCCGTCAGGCAATACGCGGCCGATAACATTGCCGTCTTTGTCTACAACCGTGCCATCGGCATTGACATAGCCGATAACATTGCCGTTGGCATCATATACAAGGCGTCTGGCCTCAGCAACACCGATAACGTTGCCGTTTTCATCCACAATTAAGCCGTTGGCATTAACCCGACCGATAATATTGCCATTGGCATCTCTGACATAGCCATCATCATCTATGGTACCGATAACTTTGCCGTCAGGCCCTATGGCATAACGCGTGGCAGAGGCTTTGGTCTCACTTTTGGTTACTTCACCGGGAACATTTTCACAAAAATTGCAATCTTCTTTGCTGATGGCATTGCCGATAACAGGAACTTTTGCCGCTTTGGCATTTTCTTGGGTTAAATTAAGCTCATGCCAGGTAATGATAAAATTGTTTTGAACGTTTCCGGCAACGACAGGTTCCCAACTCATGGTTACCTGGCAGGTTTCTTCTCCGCGCAATGATTTGCCGGAGCATTTGTCAACAAAAGAAAAGCCATCTGCCGGAGGCTCTGCCAAAGTGACAGAAACTATTTTTATCGAGGCTTTGGCGTTGGTCCCAAGAGTCAGCACATTCTTGGCCGTAGTCCCCAAGACAACCTGCCCCATCGGTACGGGATTGGGGGTGGTGGTTAAAGGTATCTCTCCTTCTTCAACCTCTCCGAACTCAAGCGTATCAAGCAAGGGGCCGCGTTCGCCAATGTTTATGGCATCGGCGCTGTCGGTAAATACGGGTTCTTCATATTCAGGACCGGTATCACCGCTTTGCATTAACAAAAAGACACCGATTAAAAAGATTATCAAAGAGGTTAAACCAATCGTCAAAATAATACGATTGGTTTTTCTTACATAAGCCTCCGAATGTGTTAGTACTTCTTTGCTCATTGAGTCCTTACCACACTACAGAATATTCCGTTGCGCCCTAAAGAGCTGCATATACCATCGCCCTCTTCAAGCGTGTCTATCGGCCCGATACGCAAATGGAACAACTCTTTCCCTTGGCCGTCTGCCGGTGTGTCTACCGAGAAAAACGGCTCATAACGCCCAAGCATTTTCGGATATTTGGCAGACAAATTATCCCATAATTTTTCCAAATTTCCGACATCACCGTCGGTGCCGAGTTCTACCGAGATGTTCGAATTGGCGTCTGCAAATCCGGTTCCGTAACCATATTGCTTGGCATAATTGTTACCGGCCGCCGTGCCGCTGCCAAGTCTTTGCATTTTGCTGTAGTCAAAACCTATGGCGCCGGGAGTGCCGGGTTTATAGCCTGCACCTAAGGCACCGCCTTGACCATATTGCGGAACAATTAGCTGGCTACCGTCTACGTTGATGTTATATTGCGCAGGATAACCTGCTCCATAACCATTGGCTCCACCAAAAGCGTTTGCCGCCCCATTCGCACCATTTGCGCCACTTGCACCGGCTGTTCCGGCACTATTGGCCGCACCATTCATCCCCTCGGGAATCGGCGCAGGAACCTGCCACCGCGGCGGTAAATTATCGGCATAGTCGGCGTATTGCAGCCCTTCAGCATCATCACGACGCAGTTTTAAGCAAATAATTCTCTTGCCGTTGCGCAAAACCATATCGCCGATACCCTCAACAATAATCAAACGGTTGTCCGGACCGGCCGCACGGAAGCCGACGGGAACTTCTATACGCTCAACAATCATGGTAACAATCGGACGTTGGTTCATATTTAAGGCTTTTTTACCTAAGTCGATATAGGTGAAGATATCATCTCTCCAGACACGCTCAGGCGCAATGACAACATCATCAGGATTGGGGACATAAACCTCAATATCAAACCGAAACTTTGAGGGATCAACCGGAATTTCTTTCAGCCAATCATCCATTTGGAAACGGCGCGTTGCCGTTGAGGCCACAGAATTGGCATTACCGGTGCCTATGCTGCCTTTGGCCCCGCCGGCATAGGGGTTTTGGCCGTTTTTGCCGCCGATAACCTCAATATCAATAATCGAGTTGGTTAAGCGCTCGGTATTTACGCCTTCGCTTTTGACATAAAAGACATAACGATTGCCCGAACGTCCAAAGATAATAACGTTGGTATCAACACCGACATTGGCTCCCTTGCGCGGATATAATAACAAAGCATTCGGCCCGCTGATTTGACCGTCAAAAGTGGCATTATCCCCGATAAAAACATCTTCAATCATTTCCCAACTCGGGAAGTTTACCAAAGTCATCATTCCTTCACGCAGACGTATCGGCAAAACCAAGTCAGGCGACCAATAATATTTTGAATAGGCCGGTTTGGTTTGCCCCTCACCCAAATTTTGCAGCGGGTCTAACCAGGCGGCTTGCGTCATACCCAAAGAGCTGAAACCGGCATAGCCCATATTCATCGGCTGATATTGGCCTTGTCCCTGGTCGGCACTTTGATCAAGGTTACCGGTTGTTACCTGCGCGTAGCTCTCGGCCGCCCCCGCAATCATCAGGGCTGTGATAAGGCATATGTTTTTAATATTGTTCTTAACCATGACTACTCCACTTTATTGTAAGTCAATGAATAACGCGTAACGGTAAAACCGACCGGATTTTTAAGCCGTTCTCCGTATTTGACACTCTTTTGGCGATAGGCTATCCGCATTGAGGCGGTCCAGAAATTAACATCCGGACGAGCGGAATCGGGGTACATATCGCGTGTTTCATATTCAACCTGCCAAAGACCGCGGCTCAACTCGTTTACCGAAAGAATTTTGACATCTCGCATCAAATTTCGTTGACGAATGATTTCTAATGCTCTTTTGGCGGTTTTATCCAAAAACTCCGAATATACCGCAGAAGACGACATCTCCTGCAAAGGACCACCGGGAAGCCACCTGGCCTCCATCTCAGGGATATCTCGGCTAAAGGAGCTGCGCAACAATACATATTGCCGCACAAAAACCTCGGTAATCGCCTTTTGATCCTCCATATTGCCTTTAATTGGCTGAATTTTATAAATTTGTTCCTGTTTGTCTTGGAAAGTGAGCAAAAACGGCTCGACACGATACAGCGGCATAACTTGCATGATTGCCAAAACCAACACAACATTACAGCACAAACTTATGGCCATAATAATGGCAAATGCCCGCGCCGTCCACAGATAACGTTTTTCACCGACATTGGCGACAAAAACATCTTCATTGCGGCGAGCGTTGGGGCGAGGCGCGGCCGCTCCGCGACCGCCTATCAGACGCTGTTTGGTATTGTTTGCGTTAAGCTGTTCAGCCATTGGCTTCTTCCCTCAAAACTATATTGTTTCAACAAACCAGTCGGGAAGTTCTTTAGGAAGGTCTAACTGTAGGCAGGCGCAAGGCGAAAGTTTCAGTTCATCACCGCCTTTTCCGACGCCGACAGGCTCGGGCTCATAGTAAGAACCAAAACACCCTGATAACAAAAAGATAACAAGTAAAAGCAATAATTTTTTAGAGCTTTTCATATCCGGATAACCTTTCATATATGCATATACTTAAAGAGCATGCCTCGTCAGGCAGTCTTATTTAGGGTTAAAATATACTCTTTTGTTTAAAATGTAAAATGGCTTGCTTACAAAATCCCCAACTTATCAACAAAGAAAGGAGGTTTTTATCTAAGTGGGTTTAGAAAATCTCTACTTCATTTTGCGAATATCTGGTTACCGTAAAGCCTAAGGGATTTATTAAACGACGGCCGACAAACTGGCGTTCTTTGAAGAAATAAGCAATGACCGAAGCTGTCCAATAACGCTCTCGCAAATTGCTGCGCCCGGGAGAATTTGAGTCTTCCGTCAAATCATAGGTCTTGAAATCTACCTTCCATATCGGGCTCTTGGCGCCACCCTGCTTGCCGATTGAGATTATCTCAACCTCTCTAACCAAATGCATCTCTTGCATGCGTTCAAAGGTTAAAACGCGGTTGCGGTCAAATTGATCAAAAACTGCCGCCGATGACAAAAAATTTAACATGCCGCCCGGAAACCACCGCGACTGCATTTCCGTTACATCATCAATAACAGTGTTGCGGGTAATGATGTATTGTTTGACAAAGGTTTCCATTAACTGGTCTTTGGAGGCCATGTCATAGGCTATCGGCTCATAGCGCACTATCTCTTCCGAGGTGTCTTGATTGATGATTAAAAACGGCTCGACATTTACCATCGGCGCTAACTTAAACAGTGCCAAAGAGCTGCTGGCAAAAACCAAAAGCGAAATAACGGCAAACAATGTGAACAAACGCGAAAGCCACATATAATATTTGAGCTTAAAGCCTTCAACCTCTTTGTCCATGGTGTCCATGAACTTGTAGTCGGCATCTACTTTTCCCTCAAGAGCCAAACGTTTTGTGCCGCTGCTCATGTCTGCTATGTTTGCCATAATCTCTCCTTAATATGACGGTGCATAAGGAAGGGCTAATTTGCCAAGTTTTTCCATTTGTGCATCGGCTTCTTTTTCATAAGTGTCTTTAACTTCATTATTGGTTTTGGCAGAAATAATCGCCTCATCAAGCGAAGCACCGGAATCCGTGCTCTCACTAATGGTTACAAGCTCCTCACTGTCTTTGGTCAAAGCGCGCAGCGTGTTATTTATGCCATCCAGTTGTTCTTTGGCGATTTCGCTTGAGGTATTAACCCCTGCCGCCCCGCTTTGAGCCGCGCTCAGATATTTGTTTTTAACACTATCTAATTGGCTCTGAATTTGCTTCATATCAGCCTCTTTGCTGAGGTCAAAATTTGCGGATATTTCAAGCCCTAAGTTTGATAAAGTTTCAACCAGCTCATTGCGCGCATTTTCGTTTGATTGGCGCAGCTCTTCTTCTGCCTGACGGTATATTTGCTCTCTTTCGGCCGAGCGCAAAAACTCACCGATTAAATTGCGCGATAATACCGATTGCATATAAATATCTTCTTCCATTTTGTCGGTATCGCTCATCTTGGCAACGGTTTCGTCCGTGCGGGTGCCGTCTTTATATTCGGTATCTATTTTGATGACTTTTTCAAAAATCTTGGCCGTGTCATCTTTGAGGTAAAGATTGTTTTTATCATCTGCCGACAAAAACAAGCCAAGCTCGCTGTATTCAACCTCGCCATTCTCTCCTGCCAAGACAACAACTTCTGCCTCTGCCCGCGGATTGGATAATTTATTGCCGCTTAAGCTCAGGCCGCGACAGGTCGGAAAATCTCCGTCCTCAGAAGTGGTCATTACCCCGACTTTTAAGCCTAAAAGCGGGCTTTGCAACGGGTCGCGAATGTCTATGACTTTGCCGTTTAGGCGACAAGGATAAACACCGCCGCGTAATAAAAAGACTTTTTCGCCGCCTTTGCTTAAAACCTCTTTCAAATTAATATCCGTTTCTACAAAGGCCTTGTCTTTGAGCAATAATTTCCAAATCTCGGGTATCTCACCGCCATAGGCCAAAAAGCCTTCTTTGGTAACAACGCCGTCTTTGCCGCGCGGAATGTTTGACCAGTCCGTGTCGTCCATATGCACAATCTCTCTTACGGGAACGGAGCTTAAGCTCAAAGGCGCCTTTGGTGCTTTGAAAACGCGCGGATTGTTCGTCTTGGAGGAGACAAAATATTCCGTATCGGGCGAGATATCCGTCAGAGATAAAAAGTCTTTGTAAATGTCTATGGTCGTAAGTAGCGCCCCTTGAATGCCCGTAATTTCAAGTTTTATGGCCTGAAGACGTGCTATCAGATTGTTATGAATGGTTTGAATCTTGGCATAATTCTCCGGACGATATAAATCATCGCCCAAGGCTTTAAGCTCAGCCTCGGCCGCGCGGACCTCCGCTTCAGCCTTGTTGCGGGCTATATCAATAAAACCGGCCGCCTGAGAAGTGATGGTGCTGACCTTTAAGGTGTTTTCTACCTCGATGGCGGCCTTTTGTTTGTCGCTGGCCTCTTCAATGGCAGATTTTTTGCTGTCAAAGTCATCTTCTACCAATTTGGCAGCCTCATCACGCTTACTCTTAATCTCTGCCAATTTGTCGGCAGCTTCCGTGTTAATCGCGGCGGCTGCATCTTGGTAGGCGCTTTCGATTTCTGCTATTTTGGCGGTTAGCTTTTCAAGCTCTTGGGTGTTTTGTCTGAGACTTTCTTCAAGCTCTTTTTGACGATTTTGCAAATCAAGTATCCGCTCAGCCTGCTCTTGAGCCGCGGCTTCTTCGGTTTTTTGGCGTTCAAGAAGTTCGGCTTCGCGGCCATCTGCCTCGGCTCGGCTGATTTGCAGCTCTTCAAGTGTTATTTCTACCGCCTCTTGCTTTAGGCTCAGTTCTGCTTCGGCTTGTTTTATTTCTGCCTTTAGGGTCGAAATCTCGGCCGACTGTTTGTCCATGGCTGCCCGCAAAGAACTCTGCTGGCTCTCAAGAGCATTGATGCTTTGCTCTTTTTCTGCTCGAACCTCTGATAACTCTTTATCTCGGGCTTCTTCAACTTGAGTGCGGGCAGATGATTGAAGCGCATCTATCTCGGAAATTTGAGTTTCTCGCGCGGTTTGCAATTGATTTATCTGCTCTAAAGCCGCTTCATTAATTTTGCGTTCTTCTTCCGCACGCAAAGCCGCCAACTCATCATTTAAGGCTTTGGTTATCTTGGCATTTATATCGGCAACGCTTAGCGCATTGAGATAATCTATGATATTTTGATATTTGCCTTTTAAGTATTGGTCATAATAGCTCTTTTGGTCCGTCCAAATCGGGAAAGGCCCTTTTAGGCTGCCCCAAGTGCCGGCTTCCAAACTTTTGGCGGCCTGAGCCCCGATTTGCCATGAAATCATGTCGGCGGCGCGGCTTTGCTCCTCATATTCTTCTTCCTTGCTCGGTTCGGCAAAGAAATTATCTATCTCTTCAAGCTGGCCTTTAACGGTTTCGGTTGTTTGCGGATTGTTGCTGTCTAGGCTTGTGTCTACCTCAATTTCGGCAAAATCTTCGGCATCGGCAGGGGCTGCAGAACCGGCTTTGGCAACCTCAAAAGCATTTATGGCCCAACCGGATATGCCTTTTCTTAGCTCATGCGCCGAAGGATTAGCACTCATCGGTATGCCGGACCATACCTTTACGGCATCATCAAAATGGCGTCCCATATATTCTAAGGCGGCTTCCTCGCTCTGGCGCAGATTTTCTATGGCTTTTTCGCGCAATTTTACCGCATTGTTATATTGCTTTTGAATGTTTAAATATTGCGGGAGTTTTAGCTTGGTGTTGTGCGCCTCCATGGCCTTACGCATATTTTCATAGATGGGCTGTATTTTTTCCAGTTCTTGAAGTTTGAGCGTGTTTTCATCGGGCGTTAAATCCGGCTCGGGCTGAACGGCAAAAGACACATTGCTCACTTGCGCAAAACTTAATTGCTCGCTTGCAGAAAAGCTTGCCGAGGCATATATCGACCCATTTGACAGGCTTGCCTCTTTTTGCTTGGCTTGTTGGTCACAGCTTAGGGGCGTTATTTCATTACGAATGGCTAAGGCCGCCCGCATTTGCGCTTTAATGGCATTTATCTCATTGACCACCGCCATAATACTGTCAAGTGCTTGATAGGCTTTATAATAGTTGACATAGGTGGCATTTAAGCTGTCGGGCGTTTCTCCACCGCCTTCACCTGAAACAACCAAGTTTTCCGGCAATTTTTCAACCAAAGGTCTGATTTCTTCTTCTAATCTTTTATCTAACTGGCGCGCCGCCGTATAGGCCTCTAAAACCGTGTCATCATAAAAAGCAACGGCTTTTTTGCGGTAGGCATTGCGGGTATTGTTGTCATCTGAGGGATATTTGAAAAACAAAATATCTAAGGCTTGCTCTACCGATGCGGGCTCTTTAATATTGGCAATTTTGCTTTCTGCTATGGTCTTTGAGCCTTTTATGGCTTCTTTGGCAACTGACGCCGTCGCCTCACCGGAATATACGCTTTTTACTGATTTTTGCAGATTTACGGCTTCGTCGGTTATCTGATTTTTAAGTGCCGTGGCTTCTGACAAATAGCCTTGAACCAGACGAACGGTTTCGGTCGGGATTTCTACCGCGCCGACTACGGGAATGGTGCCGCCGAATTTAAATATGTTGAACAAAGCATGGGCTTTGCTTCCACAAATAAGCATCAAAGCTAAAACCGGCAGGAAAATAAAGTATATGCGTTTATTTATTGACATCGGCGCACCCTTTCACCCCTTCGGGAAGCTCAAATTTATAATCATCAAGATTAAATGTTGATATGTCGCGGTCCGGCTCGGCACGCTTATAGGCAACGCTTGCGGCATATTCACGCGCGGTTTCTCGCTTCAAGACTGTTGCTTGCTGCTTGGCATAGTTGAAAAATGATTTTATGACCGAGGTCTTAATGGCCGTGTTTAGGCCAATGTTTCCCGAGGCGGAATCGGCCGCTGATGCGGCTGCTTTCATCTCGGCGGCTTCTTCTGCCAAAGGCTCGAGCTCTTGACGTAAGATGGCCAAGGTCTCAAAGGCAGATATAGCCTGATTGCGGCGTTCAAGCTGGCGAGCGCGCCGAATTTTATCCATGGCCTCAACATCTTCACTGGCGTCTGCCGGAATAAAAACACTGTCGGCTGCAGCCTCTAAATATGCTGCGGAATCTGCAGTTTCGGGCAGGGAATCTTGAACATATTGCGCAAGCTCGGCTGTTAAATCTCTTTGTTGTTGTTTTAGGGTTTTGATTTTGTTGTCAAGCTCGGCTATGGCAGATGAAATTTCTTGCTCTCCTTGCTTTTGCGTTTGTATTAAGAGCTGTTGCAAGGCTTCTATTTGTTCATTATTAGATGCCATATAGGTGTTATATTCCTCTGATTTGGCAGGCTCTTGCGCCATCATGGATTGTATGGCGGCATTGTTGTCTTGATAGAGCTTTATCTGGCCGTTAATGTTGCTCTCTACGGCTGCAAAATCTTCAGCATTGGCGGCCAAAATATCTTCTTTCATTTGCTCATTTTCTTTAATTTCTTTTTGGATTGAGGCAATTTGCGCGCTGATTTGTGCCGCTTTGACTTTGGGGTCATTTTTGGCTTTTTCTACAGCTTCGGCTCCGGCATCATACATTTCTTTTCCTTGCTTGATGGTATTTAAGAATTTTTGCCCTTCTGAGCCGTCTCCCATAACGCTGCCGACATATTTCTTTTTAACTTCTTTGAGCTTTTCTCCCCCTTCTTTGACCATATCACTGATGGAGGTTACAACATTGCTTGCCCCTTGGGCCACATCAAAGGTTACAATCGCCGCAACTTTCGTCGTGACGGATATTAAGAAAACGCCCGCAAGAACGGCTATGGGAAAAAGTTTGCTCATATCTCATCTCCGGAAGTGTCTACATCGCCTTCTTTGTTGCGCGCCAACATGTTATAATAGCTTTGCCCCATTAAATTGCGGCTGTTGTCTAGGTCTGAAACACCGGCGTCTAACGTGGCGATATTAGCCAGACGCTGATTTATTTGTTCGGCATAGGCTTTGGTCGCCTGCAAAACGGCCATGCCGTCTTGAAAATCTATTTGCGGCGGTTCTTTTTTATATTCTTCCGCTAAAGCCACTCTCATGGCTAAAGCTCTGGAATATAGCGTGGCTGCATTATTTTGCTGAACCAATAAATTGTTTAAGTTTTGCTGTTGCGACACCAGTGTATCACTGCCCTGACCATATACAGGCATGAGTGCATCGCCTATGGCCTCTGACATATTGTTTTCATCTTGGGTGTAGCTCGGTAAAGCAAAGGGCTCAACCTTTTTGGTGATAAAAGAGTTTTTTAACTCCGTAAAAGGAGCCAAATTAATGCCGAAATCTCCGGTTTTTACTTTGTTTACTTCATCTTGCACGGCACCAACCTTTTTGTAGGCTTCTGAGGCTTTGGCCGCTACTTCTTCCATGGTCTTTAATACTTTGTCGGCGGCGTCCATTATTTGTGCAGATGCAGCTTTGGGCAAAATCATTATAAATGCCGCAAAAAACAAATATGTCAGGGATTTATATTTCATTTTTGCCTCTTTGTTTTTTAATTATCAATCTCGTTTTCTTTCTGTATTTCTAAGTCGCAGAAATCTTTGAAAGCCGACAGCATTGACTGCGTGGTATAGTTGGTCGCCGTGGTGTGCAGCAAATTGACATTTTCGGTATCAATTGCGCTCAATGCACCAAAAAGCAAACGTTCGTCATTGGCTGATTTGCTCTTTTCCATGAGGCTCGGCAATGTGTCTTTTTCAAAATTATATAAGTTTTGTTTGGCAATAACCGCCTCTTCAATGCCGGCAACCACAAACTGCTGATAGGCCAAACGGCAGATATCAACCGCTTTTTGTTTTAAGGCCATATCCTCACTGTTTTTGAGCTCTAAAAGTTTGTTTAAACAAGAGCTCATTACGCCTTCTTCTTTTACATCTTCTGCATTTATTTCACAAAAACTGGCTAAGGCATCCGGGAATATAAAAACATTGGTCTCGGTCGTGCCGGTATAAACCGATACCTGCCCAAAAGCCATGGTCGTGGCGGAGGCATAAACCGCATGAGAGGCTTGAGGCATGGGTGCCTGACTTAAGTTCGGACGCTTACGAAAACTTTTGTTTTCTTGTTTTATATTTTGATAATCTTCTTTTTTTTGTTGGTAGTTTTCTTTGGTCTCTTCGATTGCTTGGTTTGCCTCTTGCGAGACATTTTTCATTTCTTGC
>CALXWF010000072.1 GCA_944392285.1 uncultured Alphaproteobacteria bacterium
GTCGTTTAGTAAAAAATTTTTGTTGCAAATGGCAGGATAATAATGTAGTTTACATTTCGATATGGATAGATGGCCGAGTGGTCGAAGGCGCACGATTGGAAATCGTGTGTACGTCTAAAGCGTACCGAGGGTTCGAATCCCTCTCTATCCGCCATTTACGACAAAGCCCTCCCTTGCGGAGGGTTTTGTCGTAAATATCCCGGATTGATGGGATTTGAAGCCTCGGGGAGAGAGGCGTAAATATCTCGGGTTAATCGATTTGCAACGAAATTTTAATTTTTTATTTTTATAATATCTCTTATGTTTAAGCTCTTTATTGGTATAGTCCTCCTTGGTGTGGGGATGTTGGTGTGGATGTTCGGCGTGGAACCGAGACTCTTGGTGACGCGTTTTTACAAGTTTTCCGCTCCGGAACTCAAAAACCTGAAAATCGCCTTTATCAGTGATTTGCATATTGCCCCTCAGCATGAAAAGCGGTTGCAAAAAATCGTGCGTGAGGTTAATGCTTTGAGGCCGGACATTATTTTGCTCGGCGGCGATTTTGTTAAAGGACATAAATTTGCTTCTACCATGGTGCCTGAAAAAATTGCCGATGAACTGAAAAATTTGCAAGCACCCTTCGGTGTCTTTGCCGTTCTTGGCAACCATGATTGGTATTTTGACGGGAATCGGGTGCGGCAGGCTTTGCAAAAAAATAATATTCGTGTTTTGGAAAATGAAAACTTGTATATTGCCACCCCAAAGGGCAATTTTACACTGGCCGGCGTTGCCGATTATACAATGCGTATTCCCGATATTGAAAAAAGCCTGAAAAATGCCAAAGCGCCCGTGCTGTTGCTCTCTCATTCTCCGGATGTGTTTCCGCAAGTGCCAAAAAATGTATTTTTAACTTTGGCCGGTCATACGCATGGCGGGCAGTTTGCTTTGCCGTTCTTGGGGCCGATTATTGTTCCGTCTGATTATAAACGTCGGTTTGCCGGCGGTCTGATTGATGAAGACGGCCAAAAAATGGTGGTCAACCGCGGGCTCGGCACCAGTTTGTTGCCGCTTAGATTTAATTGCCCGCCGGAAATTGTCGTGATTGAATTTTAAGTTTTTTATGAAAAAAGAGCACTTCATCGGAAGTGCTCTTGTTATACGAAAGACGGATTGAAAATGCAGCTGTATCTTCTGACTAAGTCCGCCTCAATCTTTTCTCTGTCGTTACCGGTCTTATTAAATTCATAATTTAACCAGTAGACCCAGTCCCATAACGCCTTGTTATCCGAAAGCAGGATAGCGGCGCAAGTCGGCTCACTTAAATAGTGTTCCTGTGCGTATTTCCACATCAGCGGTCCATAGCCCAGTTGAAACAGTGCCAACTCTTCTTCTGCCGTTTCAAAACGAAACAACTGAAGGTAAAGGAAGAGAGCATATAAATCGCCGAGTTTTATAAACCGCAGTCGATTTAAACCGCTCCACTCGCGACAGCGCCCGTAATCCCTTATATCGGGAAGATATCTGCTGTCTAACAAGTCTTTTTGTTCTTCTTCGCTCAGCTTGGGTATCATAACCCCACCGGCGCAAAACAATCTGTCGGTTATTTCCCCATATTCTTTCTCACTTTTAAAATTCCCTACGGAACAAAAAAGTTGATGTTGAGAATAGGCGCGAAACCTTTCCCTTACTTCCTCATCTGATATGTTCTCAAATCTTTTGGCAAAATAAGGATGTTGGCACAAAACTTTGCGGCTCTCGGCGCTCCAATGCCCATGATAAAAAGTGTCATACATTTCTATCAGCTTGAAGCTGCCATGCATTGCAAAATTAAGCTCCGCTTCCTTATTTACCAAGGGAAAATTTAAGAAATATTCCCATTTTTGACGCCCGCTACCGTTGAGGATTAAATCCATCTCTTGTTCGGCCGTCTTCATATAGGGCGGGTGTTCTCCCGCGTAAACCAGTTTTTCCATAATAATGATATTTAAATTTGTAAAAATTTGCATAAAAATATCTCTTGATTACTTTGTGGTGTAACGCCGTATTAGACAAAAGTCAACACGAATCGAATTTTTGGCAACAAAAAAGGCGGAGCTTTGCTCTCGCCTTTTTTTGGGGTTATGATATTTTAGTCCTGAAATTTGCGGGCCGGAACATGGTTTACCCAGTTTCTTTCTATTTTTTCTAAGGATATGCCCTTGGTTTCGGGGACGAAGAAATAGACAAAGAACAGGCAGAAAATCGCAATTGCCGCATAAAACCAGAAGGTAAACGGCTCGCCCAAGTTTTCAACCATAACCGGGAAGGACAAGACCACGGCAAAGTTAAAGCCAAAGTTGGCAACCGTGCAGAAGCTCATGGCCAGACCGCGAATCTTTAAGGGCAAGATTTCGGAAACCAAAATCCAACCGATGGGGCCTAAGCTGCAAGCAAAGGCCGCAATATAAATTACGACACTGCCTAAAGCCACCCAGCGCAGGTTTTCACCCAAAAGTTCGGCATTGTTAAAGGCAAAGCCCAAAGACAACAGACCGATAAACACACCGCCCAAACCAATGTAGAGCAAAGGTTTGCGGCCGATTTTGTCGGTGAAGGCGATGGCAACAAGCGTCATGACAAAGTTAACCAAGCCAATGCCGATGGTGGCATAAATGGCACCAATTTTGGAGCTGAAACCGGCAAACTTAAAAATGGTGGTGGTGTAGTAGATGATGGTATTAATACCGGTGCAAATTTGTGCAAACATAATACCGACACCGACCAGAATCGGCATAAGCATCCATGCCTTAAACGGGGTTTTGCTTTCGGTTTTTCCGCTTTCTAAGGTTTTTTTGATGTCTTTGATTTTGTCTTCGGCATCGGTTTCAGGTTCTATGAGGTTAAAGACGGCGCGCGCCTCTTTCTCGCGTTTTTTGCTAATCAACCAACGCGGGGTATCTCCCAAAAAGCTGATACCTACCAACAAAATGACGGCAGGCAATAAACCTGAGCCTAACATCCAGCGCCAGTTGTGTTGATATTCGGCAAATATGCCGCCGACCAAATAGGCAAGCAAAATGCCGGCCGTAATGGCTAACTGGAACAAAGAAACCAGCATGCCTCTGACTTTTTGCGGCGAAATCTCTGAAAGATATAAGGGAACCACAAAAGTAACCATACCGACGGCAATGCCGATTAAAATTCTTGCAGCTATCAGTTGGCCGACCGACTGGGCATAAGCACAGAAGATTGAGGCTATCGTAAAAATAATGCCGGTAGCGACAATGATTTTTTTGCGCCCGAACATATCGGCCAAAATACCGTTGGCCGCCGCCCCGATAACCGAGCCGATGATTGCCGCACTTACCACCCAACCTTGGGTTAAGGCATCTAACGGCCAGGTATCTTCAATAAAAGGCATGGCTCCGGAAATAACCCCCATGTCAAAGCCGGCCAAAAGGCCGCCCAATGAGGCAACCGCCGCTACAACATAGAGCCAAAAATGACGCATTTTGAAATTTAGGGTAAATATTTTCATTTTTTATGCTTTCTTTGGGTTAATGTTTTGCTTTATATAAGCATTGCAGATAATTTATCAATCTGCGAATCTGATTATTTTTATGTCTTAAGCTTGCCTTAAGATATTTAAGATTTTCTAAACGGCATTAGTAAATTTTTAGAGATTAGGGGCTATAAGTGCTTTAAGTTTATTTTTTGTAAGGTCTAAGGTTATGGAAAACAAAAATTGGTATAATCTGTCTATTAAAGAAACCATTGATGCTTTTGAGAGCGATGCCAAAAAAGGTTTGAGCTCCGAACAAGTTGAAAAGAATCGACAAATATACGGCGCCAACCGTATTTCAGCCGCTAAAGGACAAAGCGCCTTGCTTCGGTTTGCGCTGCAGATTCATCAGCCCTTGATTTATGTGTTGTTGTTTTCTGCCACAATGGCGCTTTATCTAGGTGAATATGTCGATGCCGCGGTTATTTACGGCGTGGTTTTGGTTAATGCCATTATGGGCTTTGTGCAAGAAGACAAAGCTCTTAAAGCTCTGGATAATTTGACTAAAACAATCAAACTTTCTGCCCATGTTATCAGAGATTGTAATGTGGAGGTGGTTGATTCCGCCGAATTGGTGCCCGGAGATATTGTGATTTTGCGCAGCGGCGAAAAAGTGCCGGCAGATATGCGCCTTATCCAAGTGCATGACCTGAAAGTTGACGAATCGGCTTTGACCGGAGAATCGGTGCCGGTGGAAAAAGATGACCATAGTCTGCCCGAAAACACGGTGTTGGCTGAGCGTAATAATATGGTCTATGCCTCTACTTTGGCAACTTTCGGACAAGCAAAAGCTATTGTTACCGAAACCGGAAACCATACGGAAATCGGCAAAATATCTCGTATGATTGCCGATGCCAAAGACCTGAAAACACCTTTGACCGAAAAAATTGAAGATTTTAGCGGAAAGCTCTTGTGGTTGATTGTGTTTTTCTCGGTATTGTCTTTTGGCGTGGGAATCTATAAAGGATTGCCGTTTACCGAAACATTTATGTCGGCCGTGGCAATGGCCGTGGCCGCCATTCCCGAGGGGTTGCCCGCCGCCGTTACCATTATTTTGGCAATCGGCGTCAGCAGAATGTCTAAACGCAACGCTATTGTGCGTAAACTTCCGGCAGTGGAAACGCTTGGCAGCACCTCAATTATTTGCTCCGATAAAACCGGAACTCTGACCGAAAATAAAATGACCGTACAGCTGATTGTGGCCGGCGGTGAAGAATTTTGCGTCTCCGGCAACGGATATGACTTTGTCGGAGAGATTACGCCCGATACGCCTAACGCAGCCTTGATGGAAGTGTTGAAAACCGGCGTATTGTGTAATGATGCACATATCCGCCAAATTGATGATGTGACTTTTCATGAAGGCGACCCGACGGAAATCGCCCTCTTAGTCGCTGCCGAAAAGAAAAGCCTGCCCGCAGAAACCTTGCGCCAGGAATATCCGAGCGTTGATGAAATTCCTTTTGAGTCGGATTATCAATATATGGCAAGCCTGCGCAATGATAAAACCATTTATCTTAAAGGCGCAACCGAGGCGATTTTGCCCTATTGTACGCATATGCTCGATGCCAAAGGAAATAAAGTCGATTTGGATAAAAAACAAGTTTTGGCGACTATGGAACGCTTGGCTTCTCAGGGATTGCGCGTGTTGGGCTTTGCTCAGAAAACCGCTTTTGAAAAAGAGAAGCTGACACATCAAGACGTGCAGTCAAATATGACATTTCTGGGTATGCAGGCCATGATTGATCCCCCGCGGGAAGAAGCCATTCGCGCCATTGCCTCATGCCATAGCGCCGGCATTAATATTAAAATGATTACCGGCGACCATGTGGTTACGGCTAAGGCCATTGCCGCAAAAATGAACCTGCACGGCAAAGGACAAAATGTTGACCCCGTGGTCATGAACGGTGCCGAAATTGCCGCAACCTCTGATAAAGATTTGAAAAAAACGGCACCTAAGGTCGATGTTTTTGCCAGAGTGACACCTGAAGATAAGTTGCGCTTGGTTAAGGCCTTGCAAGCTAATAATAATATTGTGGCCATGACCGGCGACGGCGTTAATGATGCGCCGGCATTAAAGCAGGCAAATATCGGTATTGCTATGGGACAAAACGGCACGGATGTTGCCAAAGATGCCGCAGCCATTGTGTTGCTTGATGATAATTTTGCCACGATTGAATCCGCCGTGGAGGAAGGCAGATGCGTCTTTGATAACCTGATAAAATTTATTATCTGGACTTTGCCGACCAGCTTTGCCGAGGCGTTAATCGTGATGTTGGCAATATTCTTTAACCTGACCATTCCTATCTCACCGGTGCAGATTTTGTGGATTAATATGGTTACGACCATATTGCTCGGTATTATGTTTTCTTTTGAGCCGAGAGAGGCCGGTATTATGCAGCGCAAACCCCGAAAACCCGAACAAAAAATTATTACCGGCCCGATTTTTAGGCGCATGGTGATGGTGATGTTGTTAATGACGGCTTTGAGCTTTGTCGGCTTTGAGATGGTTATTCGCGACGGCGGCAGCGTGTTGCTCGGACGTACCTTGGTGGTTAACCTGATTGTTATGTGCGGTATTTTCTTGATGATGTCTTGCCGCTCTTGGGATAAGTCAGTTTTAACAACCGGAATTTCAAGTAATCATCCGATGTTGTTCGGCGCTATCGGTATGGTGGTGTTGCAGCTTATCTTTACTTATACCTCTTGGTTTAAGCTGATGTTTAATACCGAGGCCATGCCCGCAAAATATTGGCTGATTGCCCTTGCCAGCGGTGTTATCGTGATGGCTGCGGTTGAAGTGGAAAAGTTCTTTGTTCGCCTAAAAATGCGTAAAGAACGTGCCTAAAAAAGAAAAAGACCTCTTTGAAATCAAAGAGGTCTTTTTTTGGCTTAAAAAATTTCGGACAAAGGCCCGTTTAAGAGGTGTAGAACGCTGTCTTGCGCCTCCTCTGCACCATTGATAATGAAACAACGGTGCGGATAAGCCATGCGTAATAATTCAAGAGCCGGTACCGTTTCTTTGGTATAAAGCTCTAAGCGTTTTTCAATCACAGCATCATCTTTGCGGACAACGAGCTTGCCGTGGCAAGATATACAATCGGCATGGTCTGCCGTTTGAACTTTGCCGCATTTTGCGCAAACCCTGCGGTTTTTTACCCTTTTTAAAACCAGCTCCGGCGGTGTGTCACGATGAATGACATAGACCGGAAGGTTGCCGATAATCTGTACCAAATCTCGAACTTGGCCCGATGTGCGGGGATAACCGTCTAAAATGGTTATTTTGGACGGATTATATGCCAGATTTTCTTTTAACAAAGCGGCGATTATCTCATCTGAGACGAGTTCTCCTGCTTCCGTAATGTTTTTAATTTTGTGGCCGAGGGCGCTTTCGCTCTTAATTTCTCTGCGAATTAAATCTCCGGTAGAAACAGAGGTGATATCTGTTTGCGATAAGTTGAAGATTCCGGGAATTGTGTTCATTAAACGCTCTGCAAAATAACCTTTTCCCGAGCCCGGCGCACCGGTAACAATAATAATAGTTTTATCCATAGCTTTAAAATTTAGTTTATAATAATAAATTTTATCTTGTGGTTATCAGAAATTTTGGCTGTTTTGTCAAGTATTTATTTTTTTGAATAAGGGTTTTGAAAAAATTTTTGAGTTTTTAGAGATAAAAGTATTTGACATTGCATTTTTCTTTGTTTATATTCCCCCTTGTCCTTGGGGTTGTAGCTCAGTTGGGAGAGCGCTTGAATGGCATTCAAGAGGTCAGGGGTTCGATTCCCCTCAGCTCCACCATTAAAAAAACCGCCTTTTACGGCGGTTTTTTTAATGGATGAAATGTGGAAAGCGAAGACCTGAGGCAGGGGTTCGACTACAAGGCGCAGGCGGACGGGAGAAAGTAGGCGCGCGTGATAGGAATGCCAAAGGGGCTTAAAACCAATAAAAATAAACCAAGGTTGCAATAATCAGCCCCCACATGGCATAAATATATTTATATTCCCTGTTTTCTTTCGGGATGCTGCTGTTTTTTTTGTAAATTACGCACAAAATGATGAGTTCTAACAAGACAATTCCCTCACGCAGGGGCGCTACGTCTTTAAATAAATTATCCGTTATAAACATGAAAAGCATAAAAAAACAGATATCTATAAATCTTTTTAATGTTTTCATGCAAATATTTCCTCTATCATATTTTTTTATTTCACGACCACGTATGTTTATGTTGTTTTAAAAAACTTAAAATTGTCCTAATAAAACTTAAACATAATCAGAAATATCAAACTCTGTTTTGTTTTAGCTTGACAGATTTAAAAAGAATTCTATATTCTGCCTATGTTTTG
Source organism: uncultured Alphaproteobacteria bacterium (assembly GCA_944392285.1). Classification (GTDB taxonomy): domain Bacteria; phylum Pseudomonadota; class Alphaproteobacteria; order RF32; family CAG-239; genus CALXWF01. Next base: position 7,864 of record CALXWF010000072.1, read on the forward strand.
CTTGGGGCTGTAGCTCAGTTGGGAGAGCGATTGGTTCGCAATCAATAGGTCGAGGGTTCGATCCCCTTCAGCTCCACCAGTTTTTAAGCCTTTCCTTGCTGGAAAGGCTTTTTTTGTATAAAAAATTCTTGAATAATAATCGCAAATAGTGCTTTTTTCTTGCAAAATATTATATATAATAGGCAAAGTTTAGCGTTTTTTTAGAAAGTGAGAAAAAAAATGACACAAAAACCGGTTTTGTTAATGATTTTGGACGGTTGGGGATATCGTGAACCCAAAACATCCGATAACGCCATTGAAGTTGGAAATACTCCGAATTGGCACCGTATGTACGCGGATAATCCGCATTGCTTGGTTGAAACTTACGGCTTGGCTGTCGGCTTGCCCGAAGGCCAAATGGGCAACTCTGAAGTCGGACACACAAACTTGGGTGCCGGCCGCGTGGTTATGCAAGATTTGCCGCGAATCGACCTTGCCATTAAAGACGGCTCTTTGGCAAAAAATCCGGTTTTGCTTGATATGATTGCAAAACTTAAAGAAAACGGCAAAACCTGCCATGTTATGGGCTTGATGTCGCCCGGCGGCGTTCACTCTATGCAGAGCCAAATCGTGGCTTTGTGCAAAATCTTATCCGATAACGGCGTTAAGGTCAGAGTTCATGCCTTTTTAGACGGTCGCGATACGCCGCCCTCTTCCGCCGTGGAATTTTTGGCTGATTTTGAAAAGAGTATTGCAGACCTCAAAGATGTTAAAATTGCAACATTATCCGGCCGTTTCTACGCCATGGACCGCGACAAACGCTGGGACCGCGTTGAGGCCGCTTATAACAATATGATGTCTGCCTCGGGCAAACGTTATGCCACCGCAGATGAAGCGATTAAGGCTTCTTATGCCGAGAAAGTTACCGATGAATTTGTCATCCCTTGCGTTATCGGTGATTATCAGGGAATGGAAGACGGCGACGCCGTGTTGATGGCGAACTTCCGCGCCGACCGCGCCAGAGAAATCCTTTATGCCTTGGCTGATGATGCTTTTGAAGGATTTAACCGCCAAAAACGTGTTAAATTTGCAGCCCATGTCGGCATGACCGAATATTCGGTTGACCATAACCGCTTTATGACAACCTTGTTCCCGCCTGAAGCTCTGACCAATATTTTTGGCGAAATCGTGGCCGAACATGGTTTGACTCAGCTGCGTATTGCCGAAACCGAAAAATATGCCCATGTTACCTTCTTCTTTAACGGCGGTGAAGAAAAAGAATTTAAGGGCGAGGAAAGAATCTTGATTGCCAGCCCCAAAGTCGCCACTTATGACCTTAAACCCGAAATGAGCGTCTATGAAGTGACCGACCAACTGGTTAAGGCTATTGAAGAAAAACGCTTTGATACCATTATTTGCAACTTTGCCAACGGTGATATGGTCGGGCATACCGGCGTTATGGAAGCCGCTCTTAAAGCCGTGGCCGCCGTTGATGAATGTTTGGGTCGTGTTGAAACAGCCATTAAGAATGTCGGCGGTGTGATGATTGTGACGGCCGACCACGGAAACGTCGAAAAAATGGTTGATGAAAAAACCGGCGAACCTTATACCGCTCATACGGTCGGTAAAGTTGCCGCCATTTTGGTTAACGACCAAAGCGGGGTTAAACGCCTGAAAGACGGGAAACTCGCCGATATTGCCCCGACAATGTTGGAGCTTTTAGACATTAAACAACCTCAGGAAATGACCGGGAAATCTTTGTTGGTCAAGTAAGGGGATTGATGAAACTTCGGACGCTGTACAAACCTCTTATCCTAAGCATGGGCGTTTTGACGCTCTTGCTTGGGTCGGTTTGTGCCGCCGAAGTATCTGAAAAAGAGCTGCGCCAGATGGAAAAAGCCGCCGAAGCGCAGACCATGGAACATAAAAAACTACAGGCTCAGGCCACGCAAATCAGTCTGGAGCTTACTTCTGTCAGCCAAGAAATGGTTAAGGCCGCCAAGCAAATTCAAAACAATGAAGACAAAATCTCACGGATGGAAAATCAGCTCAAAGAGCTGCAACAAGAGCTTAAAACCTCTGAAGATACTTTGCTCTCTGAAGATGAAAATTTGATTCGGACTTTGTCGGCTTTGCAAAATTTGGCTCTTAAACCGACAGAGGCTTTGTTCGTGCAACCCTTGACGCCGGTTGAAATCATCAGAAGCGCCATGTTGCTTCGAGAAACCGTGCCTTATTTGGAACAAAACGCCGACAGAATCCGCAAAAAGCTCGATGATATTGAACGTCAAAGACAAAGAATCGAAAAACAGTTTAAACGCATTGTCACCCAGAAAAAATTGCTTGAAAAAGAGCATGAAAAAATGAAAAAACTGGTGCAGAAAAAGTCGCGCCTCAGAAATGATGTGGAGATTAAAAGCGTTAAGGCAAAGAAAAACGCCGAAAAGCTCGCCTCTCAGGCACAAGATTTGCGCGACTTGTTGAACAAACTGGAACAACAGCGCCTTGAAAAACTCCGCCGCCAAGAAGCCGAACGTAAAAGATTGGCCCAGCTTGAGGCGGAAAGACAACAAAAACTCGCCGCCGAAAAAAAGCTTGAGGAAAGCAAAAAAGCCGACTTGATTAAATATAAACCTGATATTATAAATGAAATTGGCGAAAGTTTTGTAAAAGCTAAAGGAAAATTGCCGATGCCGGCCAGAGGTCAGATTGTGACCGCTTACGGCGAGAAGAAACTTAAAGGCGTGTCTTCTAAGGGGATTTTGATTAAAACCCGCAATCAGGCTCAGGTGATTTCGCCTTTTGACGGTTCGGTTATTTTTGCCGGACCTTTCCGCGGATACGGAAATTTGATTATTATTGAACACGGAAAAGGTTATTTGACTCTGCTCGCCGGCTTGGATAGCATTGACTGCGAACTCGGGCAGATGTTGCTCGCCGGAGAACCGGTCGGTTTGATGCCCGACAGCGACAATGCAAAACTTTATGTTGAGCTGCGCAAAGATAACCTGCCCATTAACCCCATGGCATGGATGAAAAAATCTTAAGTTTGCCGTTAATCTTTTGTAAGGTTGAAGAATATGTCTAGAAAATTATCGCTTTTGGTTTTGGTTTTTGCTTCTTTTATGTTGGCCGGCCCCTGCTCTGCCAAAGAAAAAAATACAACCTCTGAGGCTGCCGAAACCGACAAAGACACCTATGAAATGCTCAATTTGTTTGGCGAAGTGTTGGAACGCGCCAAGATGTCTTATGTTGAGGAAGTCAGCGATAAACAGCTTATTGAATCTGCCATTAACGGTATGTTGGTGTCGCTTGATCCGCACTCCAGCTTTTTGGACGGACAGAGCTTTAAGTATATGAATGAGCAGACTAAAGGCAAATTCGGCGGCTTGGGAATTGAGGTGACCATGGAGAGCGGTTTGGTTAAAATTGTGTCGCCGATTGATGATACGCCGGCTTCTCGCGCGGGGTTGAAACCCGGTGACTATATTACCGCCATTGACGGCCAACAAGTTGCCGGTATGACCTTAAATGATGCCGTTGATAAAATGCGCGGCAAAGTCGGCAGCAAGGTTAAGCTCTCTATCAGAAGAGCCAATGCCAAACCTTTTGATGTGACCTTAAAACGTGAAGAAATTAAAATTCAGTCGGTTAAAAGCGATGTTAAACAGGGCGATGTAGCCTATATTCGCATTACATCTTTCAGCGAAGATACCGATAAAATGATTGAAAAATCTTTGGAGAAAGCCCAAAAAGAAACCGGAAATAAGGTCAGCGGCGTGGTTTTAGACGTGCGCAACAATCCCGGCGGTTTGCTCGACCAGGCCGTGGCGGTTTCTGATTTGTTTTTAGACCAGGGCGAGATTGTTTCTACCCGCTCCAGAAACGCCGAAGATACGGTCAGATACTCTGCTCAGAAGGGTGATATTGCCAAAGGTTTGCCGATTGTGGTGTTGGTAAATGACGGCTCAGCCTCGGCTTCTGAAATTGTGGCCGGTGCTCTCCAAGACCATAAACGTGCGGTTATTATGGGGCAAAAAACCTTCGGTAAAGGTTCTGTTCAGACGGTTATTCCGCTCGGCGATTATGGCGCCATGCGTTTGACAACCGCGCGCTATTATACCCCTTCAGGACGTTCAATTCAGGCAACGGGAATCGAGCCGGATATTGAGGTTAAGCCCGCAAAAGTCGAAGTGTTGGAAAATGCAGGTTGGAATATCAGCGAAGCTGAATTTCAAAATGCCTTAAAAAATGAAAATGCCGGCAAAAAAGATGCTCAAAACAAAAAAGAAACAAAAAAAGACAGCGAGCTTGAAAAAGATTATCAATTATCACGCGCCGTAGATACGGTAAAGGCTTTGAGTATTTATAAGGGCGCAAAATAGGTCGGGGAGAGAATATTGTTTGACGCCATAAAACAAAGACGTTATTTGATTTTGGCCGTGGTTTTGGCCGCTGCCGTCATTCTCGGTGTTGCTTATCTGTTTGCAAGCAAAAAAAGCGAACCGGTTTATTTATCAAAGATTGACCGTCTGATGTTTGAGCGCGAAAACTTGGCTCCTAAATATGTTTTGACCCTGCCTGATAAAAACAAAATCAGACAGCCTAAGGTGCAAAAAATTATTGAAGACGGCAAAGATGTTTCTCCGCAAGAAGATAAAGTCCAAAACGGTGCCGATTTTGATTTGGCTAAGTTTATGGCCTCTATTCCGATGTTGAGCCGCTTGCCGGTTATTGCAAACCCCAAACCTTTGGCTGACATTGAGCTGAATGCCGGCTTAAGCGAAAAAGTCGGAAACATGCGTTTGCCAAAAATTTCTGCTCGCGGCAAAAAGCCTTGGGTGGAATATGGATATAAGGTTGATGTTGCGCCGAATTTTAATAAAGTGGCGGTCGTGGTTAAAAACTTTGGCTTGGACAGCCGCTTGAGCGAAACTGCCGTCGGGGTTTTGCCCGGTGAGGTGTCTTTGGCTTTTTCTCCTTATACGCAAAAAATTGCCGAGGCCATTAAAGCCGCACGCCGCAACGGACATGAAACTTATATGGATTTGTTGCTCTCTTCACCGAATTTTTTGAAATCTGACAGCGGACCGATGGCTATGAGCCTGACGGCAAGTGCCGATGAAAATTTGCTCCGCTTGCAACAATCTCTCAATGTGGAGGCTCCTATCGGCGGTGTGGTAGTTAACTCCGGTGTGGCAGGAGATGATACGCAAGAAACCTTAAATAAGATTTTTGCCGAAATTACGTCGCGCGGTTTGCTTATGCTTGATGCTACGGACTCTTCTGCCATTGAAGAAATGAAAAGCAGCGGTTTGGCACGCAAAAGAGCCGATATTGTTATTGAAGATGATTTGTCAAAAGAATCTATCAAAAAACGTTTTGAAGAGGCTGAGGAAGTCGCACTGCTTAACGGACAAGTCGTGGTGGTGATTGAGCCAAAACCGGTGGCTATCGTGGCTTTGCATGAGTGGATAAATAGTTTTTCACCGCAACTTTCTTATGAAGATATTAAAAAAGGCGCAAAAATTGAGAAACCTTTCCGCCTTGTGCCTTTGTCTATGGTGGTTGTTGAGTAAAGGCGAGTGTTATGACGGACGGAAAATATCGGCTTAATGCTTTGGCTGTGGTTTTTAACGCTGAGGGAAAAGTGTTGCTTTGTGCCAGAAGCGATTGCTTTGGGAATCCGTGGCAATTTCCGCAAGGCGGTATTGAAAAAGACGAAACACCGGAAGAAGCCGCCAGACGCGAATTATTTGAAGAAACTTCTGTTTCTTCGGTTGAATTGGTCGCAGCTTTGCCGGAACCCCAATATTATGACTTTCCGCCCGAAATATTAGAAAAATTTCGCAAGCTCGGGCGCAAAAACATCGGCCAAAAACAATATTCTTTTCTTTATCGTTTTGTGGGCAAAGACAGCGAAATAAACTTGGGTGAAAACGGAGAATTTCGCGCATGGAAATGGGCTGACATGCAAGAAGCCGTTGACGGTATTACGGCTTTTAAGAAGGAAGTTTATAAAAAAATTGCCGAAGCCTTTACCCCCTTTTTGAAATAACAAAGCAAGCCCTGTTCGGGGCTTTTTTGTTAAGAAATTCTTTAAATTTTTCAGCTATACTGAAAGAGTATGATATCATAAATCTATGGTGAGAAAAAGTTTCTGTCATGCTGAAGGCCTCGCCCTACGGGACGTGGCACGTTCAGCATCTCAACGTCTGCTTTAGCAGACCTTATGAGGTAAGAGAATGAGCCAGATAAGCCTAACAGCGCCCATGCGCAGTAATTTGCTTGCCTTGCAAAACATTGCAAGACAGCAAGATATTGTGCAAAATCGCTTAGCCACGGGCTTAAAAGTGTCTTCTGCCATAGATAATCCCTCTTCTTATTACACTGCCGCTTCTCTTTCTAATCGTGCGGCAGATTTGTCCGCCCTTTTAGATGCAATGTCTCAGGGCGTACAAACCATTAAAACCGCCTCAGAGGCTATCACTTCCGCCACCAAATTTTTGGAGCAAGCCAAAGCTACCGCCAATCAGGCCTTGGAAACAGCTATTCCCGCCAAATCTTGGTTTGAAGAACAAGCAAACGTCGCCGCTGTTGTTTCCGACTGGCAAGAACTAAAACCTGCAATAAACAGCGGAAAAACCGGCAATATCGTCATTTATGGAGAAATTACCCTGCAAGATACTCTCACACTGCAAGAGGGGCAAAATCTTGTCGGTATTGGATATTATGGCAATTTTGATACTGAAAAAGATAAATTTTCAA
>CALXWF010000073.1 GCA_944392285.1 uncultured Alphaproteobacteria bacterium
AATCAAAGGTTTGGTTTCTTTGTTATCCTTCTTCATCTTGATCCTCCGCATGAACGTTTTTACGGGTAATGGCTAAGAGCATTCCGATACCTAAGGCAGTTGCCATTAAGGAGGAACCGCCGTATGAAATAAAAGGTAGGGTCATGCCTTTGGTCGGCATCAGGTGCAGGGTTGAGGCCATGTTAATAATGCCTTGAAGCCCGAAAGAGGCGCTGAGCCCTGCCGCCGATAAGATAATAAACAAATTATTGTCTCGTGATGATATCATCATGGCGCGTATGACTATCGTGGCATAAATTCCGATAATTATCAAGCATAAGAACAAACCATATTCTTCTGCCGCAACCGCAAAAATAAAGTCTGTGTGGGCATCGGGAATATGCATTTTGACAATGCCTTCCCCAGGGCCGCGGCCAAAGATTTGTCCGCTTTGAAATGCTTCAAGCGATTTTTTTACTTGATAACTTAAGTCATTGTCTGAGGCTAAAAATTGCTGAATGCGAACCTGAACGTGCGGTAAAAAGCAATAAGCACCGATGACGCCTAAAATGCCAAGAACGGCAAAAATTCCGACTAACCATAAAGACATTCCGGCCAAGAAAAACTGAAATCCCCAAATGGCACTCAGCACAAAAGTCATGCCAAAATCCGGCTGCATGATTAAAATTCCGGCCGTAAAGAAAAACAAGATGATTGACAGCAGATTGCCCGGAAAATCTTGAAATCTTTTGTGGCCGTCAAACAACCAAGCAGCAACGACAATAAATGTGGGCTTTAAAAATTCGGAAGGCTGCAGCGGAAAACCAAATATTCTTATCCAACGCGTGGCGCCTTTTATTTCTTGTCCCCAGAGCAAAGTGGCGATGGTTAAGGTAATGGTGACAATGTAACCTAAGATGGCCAAACGACGCATAAATTTGAGGTTTTGCATGGAGATGAAAAGCATCAACCCCATGGCTAACGGAATGAATACGGCTTGTCTTTTTACAAAATGAAACCCGTCAACGCCGATGCGGGTGGCAACCGCCGGACTGGCCGAAAAAGTCAGAAAAATGCCGATAAAAACAAGAGCCAAAATCAGGGCAAGCAAAACTTTGTCAACCGTCCACCACCAGTTGGCTATTATACTGCGGCTGTTGCGTGAGAAAAAAATCAAACCTTAGCTCCTTTTTTATCTTAATATCAGTGAAGTTAAGCCAAAAATTGCGAGCAATAATGCCAGAATCCAAAAACGTATTACAACTCTGGTTTCCGGCCAACCGCATTGTTCAAAATGGTGATGAATGGGGGCCATTTTGAAAAATCTTTTGCCGCCTGTATAACGATAATAACTGACTTGTATCATGACGGAAAGGGCTTCAATAACAAAAATGCCGCCGACGATTGCCAACAAAATTTCATGTTTGACCATGACGGCCACCGTTCCCAAAAGGGCTCCGAGAGAAAGTGAGCCGGTATCACCCATAAAGACTTTTGCCGGAGCGGCGTTAAACCATAAAAACCCTATGCAACCGCCGATAACCGCAGCGCAAACAACGGCGATTTCTCCGGCGTGGGGAATCGGCAAAATGTAAAAATATTCGCTCATGGAGCTGCCGCATAAATAGGCTACAATCATAAACACGGCAAATGAGACACTCAACAAACCGGCAGCCAACCCGTCTAAGCCGTCGCTTAAGTTAACGGCATTGGAAGCGCCGGCAATTACTATCATGGCAAAAGGTACGTAAAACAGCCATAAATTTAAGGCCAAATCCTTAAACCAAGGAAAAGTCAAGACATAACGTGCGGGGGCCGGTGTTAAGAGCGTAATTACCAAAACTGCCGCAAATGCCGTGGTAAATTGCAAGAATAATTTCATCTTGGCGCTCATGGCGTTGGCTGTTTGTTTGGTGACTTTTACATAATCATCGGCAAAACCGACAAAACCATATACGACCAAAACCAAAATACATACCCAAACAAAGGCATTATATAAATCTGCCAAAAGCAACATGCTTAAAACAGAACTGCCGAGAATAAGCAGTCCCCCCATGGTGGGCGTTCCTTGTTTGGTTAACAGATGAGATTTGGGACCGTCTTCTCGAATCGGCTGTCCTTTTTTTTGATGGTGGTGTAAAAATTCTATCAGCCGGTTGCCGCAGAGCAAAGATAAGATAAAAGCCAAAAAGAAAGCCAATGCGGCGCGGAGCGGCAATGGTGCATATACACTTAAGTCAAAAGCTGCCAAAAAATTATATAACATTTTACGTTCCTCAATACAAAACGAATTTTGTTTGAGATTGTAACCCGAATATCTAAAATAAGTCTTAAGAAAAAACGGCTCTTAAAGATTTTTCCCAAGAGGTTAGCGATATAGGGAGGATTGTTTGTAATTTTCAATTGCATGGCGCAACAATACGCCGATTATTGCCGCTACGGGAACAGCCAGCATTAAGCCCAAAAAGCCTAATAACACGCCGCCGGCCAACAAAGCAAACATTACCCAAACCGGATGCAGGCCGACATTGTCGCCAACCAGTTTCGGGGTTAAGAAATTGCCCTCAATAAATTGGCCGATAAAGAAGACCAAAGCAACATGGATGACGGGTGTTAGGGTGTCAAATTGGGCAAAGGCAATGGAGATGCTGACAACAAAGCCGAAGATGCTGCCGATATAGGGAATAAAGGAAATCAGACCAGCCATAAAACCGACCAAAACGCCGAGTTCCAAGCCGACGAAATACAGGCCGAGGGAATAAAAAGTGCCGAGTAATACGCAAACACTTAATTGTCCGCGAATAAAACCAGATAAAGCACGGTCAATTTCTTTGGCCTGAATCATGATTTCTTTTTTAGAATTTTGCGGTAAAAGTTCTTTAACTTTGGCTAAGAAGTTGTCCCAATCTCTTAACATATAAAATGCAACAACAGGTGTAATCAGCAATAAAGAAAGCAAGTTAATGAGCGCAAAGCCGCTGCTGACCAACCCGCCCATGACAGAGCCGACAAGTTTTAAATTGTTGGTCATGTTGCTGCGCAAATATTCACGAATCTTTTCAGGTTGAAGGGTGGGGAAGTGGTCTTGCAACTCAAGAAATACCGGTTCCATCTTTTTAATAAAAGCGGAAATATAGCGTGGAAGTTCGGTTAAGAATTGTCCGAGCTGTTCATCTATAATACCAATCAAAATTAAAAGGGCCGGCACCAAAAAGATGAGAACCAACAGCATGACCAATAAGGTGGCAAGTGTGCGGTTCATCCCCCATTTGGTAAACTTGGTGGTGAGCGGGTCTAAAAGGTAGCCGATGATAATGCCGGCAACAAAAGGTAACAGAACCGAGCGTAAAACATATACCGCCAGGCAAAAAAGTGCAAATAAGGTTAACCAAAATACCCAGTTATGATTTGACTTTTTTCCTATTACCATTTTTGTTCCTTTCTTATTAACGGTGATTTAATACGGCGATGTCGCCATGGTCTTGCAGACTGAAGCCCATGTTATTTAAGGCTCCAATCAGACGTGTTCTGGCACCGATATAAATAACTTTGAATTGAACCTTGCCGCCGCCGATGGCCTCAAGGTTAAGCCTCTTAACGTAAGGAAGCTCCTTTATGGCTTTTTCAAGATTTATCCACTCACGTATATTGTTATAGTTATACATTACAACCATGTCAGACTGCGTGCGGCTTTCTTGGATGTCGCGTCCTTTGATGTCGCCGGCAATTTTAGCACGGACGGCTCTAACGGCATCGGCAAAGAGGTCGGGGCCGCGCATGCCCGGAACTTTCATGGTTTCTACGGCGTTGGTCCCGCCGACATAAGATGAAATTTGGATAAGCAAGCCGTCAATGCCGTCATAGGTTGCATCTAACACATAAATATCAGGCGCTTGGTTGTTGCGGGCAACGGTGTTAAGCGCCATGCCGTCTAAAACGGCTGCTTTTTCGGCATCAATGGCGGCATAGTTGGCACCGTTAGCGGGAATGCTGAAAATGCGAATCGGCGAATTGCCGCTCGAACTGGCTTCCCATGCTTGGCGCCAGAGGTTTCCTGACTCCCAAAGCATCGGTCGGTCAGTTTTGAATTCTCTAAACAAGGGGATTACCAATACGTTGCGGGAGGTTTCCATCATATAGGGAATTTCCTGTTCGGCCATATAGGCTTTGAGAAGCGCATCATTTATGACAATTTGCAGATTGGCAATGTAACGGATATCAGAAGATTTTTCAGATGTGACGGATACTTCTTTGATAAAATTGGCAAGCTGGCTATCTTCAAGAGACATGATTTTTGTCAGGCCTTCAGCCGTGGTGATTTTGGCAGCAACGGTTTCCAAGGCTTTGCGGTTGGCCTCGGTTAGGGCTTTTTCACGGGCTTGCGAGGCATTTGCCGAGGTGACGTCAACATAGAGTTCAACCGTATAAACGGTACTCGCCGCCATGGCCTGAGAAGCACAAAGCAGAGTCAGTACACATATGAATGAGCTTAAAAGCGAACGCAATTTTTTGCTCCTAGCTGTCTATTTCAACATGGCTGAAGAAAAACTCAATTTCACGTTTGGCCGTCTCGGGAGAATCGGAGCCGTGAACCGTGTTTTTGTCAATGGAAAGAGCAAAAGTTTTGCGAATGGTTCCTTCTTCGGCAACGGCCGGATTGGTCGCGCCCATAATTTTGCGGTAGAGCTCAATGGCGTTTTCAGCCTCAAGAACTTGTACGACAACCGGACCGGAGGTCATGAATTCAACCAGATTGGGGAAAAATACTTTATCTTTATGGACGTCATAAAACTCTTCCGCTTGGCCTTTGGTCAGACGAATGCGTTTTTGGGCAACGATGCGAAGCCCCGCTTCCTCAATCATGGCGTTAACTTTGCCGGTGATGTTACGCAGTGTGGCGTCGGGTTTGATTATTGACAGCGTTCTTTCCATTTTATTTGTCCTTTCCTTATGATTTGGAAAAATTTTCCTTATGTTAGAACAGTTTTTCCAAAGAAGCAAAGACTTTTGACATTTTTGCTAGACTTTTTGGCGATATCGTTGTTTATTACTGATATTAAAAAGTTGAATCAACCCAAAAATAAGGAAAAATCATGAAAGTAAGTAAATATTTGAATGCTCTGCTCGATAAAGCCAAGCAGAATCCGCAGACAATCGTTTTGCCGGAAGGTGAGGATTTGAGAATTTTGGAGGCGGCAAATTTCCTGAATGAAGTTAAAGCCGTTAAACCCATTATTCTCGGTAATCCGGAAGAAATTAAGGCTCAGTTTGCCGCCCATAACTGGAATCTTGACGGAATCGAACTTCTGGATCCTTCTAAGTCGCCCCGCCTTAAAGAATATACCGATCTTTTGTATAATTTGCGCAAAGAAAAGGGTATGACCGAGGAAGAAGCCGCAAAAACCGCTTTGAATCCTAATTATTTCGGTACTTTGATGATTAAAGCCGGTCATGCCGACGGTATGGTTTCAGGTGCGAACCACTCTACGGCAGATACCGTGCGTCCGGCTTTGCAGATTATTAAGTCTGCACGCAAAGACAGAGGTGTTTCTTCTTTCTTGATTTTGGTTGCTAATGATAAGCCCTATATTTTCTCAGATTGTGCCATTGTTATTGACCCGACGGATAAAGAACTTTGCGATATTGCTTTAGGGGCAGCAGAAAGTGCTTTGCAGTTTGGTTTGGAACCCAAAGTCGCCATGTTATCTTTTTCGACCAAAGGTTCAGGCAAAGGCGAATCGGTAGATAAAGTTAAACGCGCTACCGAAATGGCTAAAGCTGCTTTGGCCGGCGATGAATATAAAGGTCTTAATATTAAACTTGACGGCGAAATGCAGGCCGATGCCGCTTTAGATGCCGTTGTCGCTAAGAAAAAAGCTCCGGGAAGCGATGTCGCCGGAGAAGCCAATGTTTTGATTTTCCCGGATATTAATGCCGGAAATATCGGTTATAAAATGTTGCAACGTTTTTATGGCAGTGAAGCATATGGTCCGATGTTGCAAGGTTTGAATGCGCCGGTCAATGATTTGTCTCGCGGTGCTTTGGTTGAAGATATTGTCGGCGTTATTGCCATTACGGCTTTGCAGGCAATGAACAAAAAATAAACAAAAGAAAGGACAATTGTCTGATGAAAAAAATTTTGGTATTAAACTCCGGTTCTTCTTCATTAAAATATCAGCTTTTTAATGTTGACGGAGATAAGTATGAAGTTGTGGCCAAGGGTTTGGCTGAACGTATCGGTATTGACGGTTCTTGCGTCAGTATTAAATTTAATGGTGAGAAAAAAGTTAAAGAAATTTCTTTGCCTTCTCATACCGAAGCAATTAATGAAGTGTTTAATTTGTTGTTGGACGGCGCTTTGAAGTCTATGGATGAATTGACTGCCGTCGGTCATCGTGTGGTTCATGGCGGAGAGGCTTTTGCTCAGTCTGTCGTAATTACTCCGGATGTCGTTGCTAAAATTGAAGAACTTTCAGCTTTGGCACCGCTGCATAATCCGGCCAATGTGTTGGGTATTAAGGCTGTTTCAAAACTATTACCGCAAATTGCTCAGGTCGCTGTTTTTGATACGGCTTTTCATCAGAGCATGAAAAAACCGGCTTATCTTTATGCTTTGCCGATGGAACAATATACCAATCATCAGATTCGTCGTTATGGCTTCCATGGTACATCACACTATTATGTTGCCAAAGAAGCCGCCAAACTTTTGGGCAAAGAAGGTAAAATTATTACCTGTCATCTTGGCAACGGGGCATCGGTTTCGGCCGTTGAAGGTGGTAAATGTGTTGATACATCCATGGGCTTTACGCCTCTGGCCGGTGTGGTTATGGGGACACGCTCCGGTGACATTGACCCCTATATTCCTTTGCATATTATGAAAACACAAAACAAAACCGTTGATGAAGTTAATAAACTTTTGAATAAAGAAAGCGGCATGTTTGGATTGTGCGGTTTTTCAGATATGCGCGATGTCGAGGAACATTATCTGAAAGGTGACGAGAAAGCTGTCGTTGCCATGGAAACTTATGTCCATGTTTTGCTTAAGACCATTGGCGGTTATATTGCGGTTTTGGGCGGGGTCGATGCTATTGTCTTTACGGCAGGAATCGGTGAAAACTCTCCGCTTATTCGTAAGTTGGTGGTTGAAAGATTGGCTTATCTCGGCATTAAACTTAATGACGAGGCCAATAACAAACGTGGTGAGGCTTTAGCTATTTCGACGCCGGATTCAAAAGTAAAAGTTTTTGTTATTCCGACGGATGAAGAATTGGTTATTGCTCAAGATACCGTACGTTTGGCTAAGTAGGCGTTTTTCGCTTTATAAAAGGGCTGTGCAGACCGGTGTGGTCTGCGCAGCCCTTTTTGCTGCTTCGCGCGCAGTTCGGGGTCTTAATATTTTTGCGCGATTATTTTTCGTTGGATAAACTTCCGAGAGTGCTTTTATTTTTTTACGGCCGCCGTTATAGTCTA
>CALXWF010000074.1 GCA_944392285.1 uncultured Alphaproteobacteria bacterium
CTACCTGCGTAAGCAGGTAGATGTAGACATACCTGCCCAGCCGTTAGGCTTGCGAAGCCTTTGGGCAGGGCGAACGTAGTTCGGAACAGGTAATACCACTTGCGTTAGCTAGTGGAAGTTTATTTTAGACAAATTAAACAATTTTAGCCAAAAATATATTGACCCACCCCAAAAATTATGCTATATTCTAACCAAGAAAACAAATTATTAATTAAAAAAATAGAATTATGGAAACAAAAGAAAAAAAAACAAAAAAGTGTAGATATCGAAAGAACTTTGGCTCTCTACGGCCCCGGCAACAAACTTTTGGCAAAATATTACAGTGCCAAAAATGAAGCCGCAGCTTTCCTTGAACTAAGAAATGACGGCTTTTGGGTTTTTGGAAAATTCTATGACCCGAGAGGTGTCCGCGGACCTGAGGTTAAAATTGACCTCTCCGACATTGAGGAAAGGCTTTTAGAAAAGCTCAAAAAAAGAGCTTCTTGGGCAGAACCCATCTTTCAGGAACTGGAAGATGTAATCAACACGGCCTGGGAAAGAGCAGCTGCCGCCTGCCCTTGGTTCTCTTTTCTAAAGAAATAAGCAAACGCCCTTAACCGGGCGTTTTTTTATTATCCAATCTTACGACAGTACATATACAAAAACCGTCTTTTTTTTCAAAGGCGGTTTTTAGGGACGGAGAGTACAGAATAGCTAAGCAAAAAAGCAACCAACGTTGCTTTTTTATCTGCAACATCTCAGAAAACTTTAGTGAGTAAGGAAAGCTTTAGCGACCGCAACGAACTTAAGTTCCTGAGCATAGTCCTGTCTCCAATACAAAGTTTTTTAAGTTAATAAATACATAGTCATACATTAATCTGCCATTAAACTACCTCTGTTAAACCCTTGTTGGCATTTTTGTCTATTTTTGTATTGACATGTTTAGTAAATTATGATAATCTTCCAATTAATAACAGATATTATTAATTAAAAAACTATCATTATGAATTTACAAGAAAAGAAACAGAAACTGACCAAAATCAAAAAAGAATTTGAATATGGTATGCTCCCAAACGGCAAAGTAGAAAACATCGGCACCGCGTTTTTCCTATACTATACCGGCGCCTGCGTTCTCCGCGATGTTGTATATTACCGCTCAAAGCATCATGGCTTGGAATTTGAGACCTTGAGTATGACAAGTTCATATTTTGTCGGCTCCAAAGCTCATGCAGAGGCGCTTTATCAGGCTTTCGGCGGCAAGATATATCCGACCGAATATTGCAGTTTGGCAGAAAATAGCCGTGAACTTTATGCTTGGGAAGGTCCCAAACGTCAACAACAATGTGAAGAAGTTCGCCGCCGCGGATTTACTGAGCCGCTGGACATTGAAGAAATCAAAATGATTTTGTTCTGATTTTCATTTTACAAAGAAACGCTCCTTGTTGAGGAGCGTTTCTTTGTATCTGCCAATTGGTTATATTTTTCAGATCGGCAACAATCGTTTCCGCGATCGATTACAATTCCTCGCTTATTCCGGCCGCCGGCAGCATCAGTTTTTAAGCCGGCTTTAAATTAATAATTCCTTCTGCCGTTGCACCGACAATGTTGCTGAACAAAGTTCCTGAGGTATAGTCCTGTCTCCAATACAAAAACCGCCTTTTTTTCAAAGGCGGTTTTTAGTGGCGGAGAGTACAGGACTCGAACCTGTGCATCGCTATTCACGATGACGGATTAGCAATCCGCTGCATTACCACTCTGCCAACTCTCCAACGTGGTAACGGAGTTATATTTATATTATGTTTCTCTCCGCGTCAACAGCTTTTTTAAAAATTTTACAACTTTCTTTTAGCCTAACACAATACTTAAATAAGTCATAAAAACAAAGCCGGCCAAAATAGCAACAGAGCTTTTCTTGCTCCCTTCCCTGACACAAACCTCGGGAATAACCTCATTAATAATCACAAACATCATGGTTCCGCCGGCCATAGCCATCCCGAAAGGAATCATTTTGCTGCTGAAACTGGTAGCCAGAATTCCGATAACCGCGCCCATTGGCTGTATTAACCCTGTAATAGCAGCAGCCAACGCCGCTTTAACTTTAGAAAAATTAATTGCCACCAAGGACACAGCCACCATTAACCCTTCGGGAATATTCTGCAAAGCAATACCCACGGCCAAGGCCTTAGGGTCAAACAGCTCTTGTCCGGCATAAGCCACACCGACAGCCAAGCCCTCGGGCATTTTATGAATGGCAATAGCCAAGACAAATAACCATGAACTGTTCCAGTCCATTTTCAAGCCTTCTTTACCGGCTCCTTCATGCTCGTGGGGAACAATCTCATGCAAAACCCAAATAAGTCCGACACCGGCCAGCAAAGCCAAACCGATCAACAAACCGCCGAGATAACGGTTGGGCTCTATTTGGTTTACATGTGCCACCGCCGGCGCCAAAAGCGTAAAAACGGAAGATGCCAACATAATTCCTGCTGCCACATTCAGCATAAAATTAATATTATTTTGGCTATAATCTTTTTTCAAAAAGATAAAACATCCGCCGATTCCGGCAAAAGCACAAGTAAATAAAGCAGCTAATGTGCCGTCCCATAAAAGATTTTGCATTTTTACTCCCAGATAGCCTTATTTAGCCAAGTTTTTCTTTCAACAAAGCATTAACCATGGCAGGGTTCGCCTTCCCTTGGCTTTCTTTCATAACTTGCCCGACAAACCAACCCATCAAACCGGTTTTACCGCCTTTATAAGCCTCAACATTAGCCGGATTAGCAGCAATTACCTTTTCAACGATTGCTTCAATCGCACCGCTGTCCGTTACTTGCTTTAAGCCTTTTTCCTCAACAATCTTTTCAGGATTATCTCCGCTTTCAACCATAAGAGCAAAAACATCTTTGGCAATTTTGCCCGAAATAATGTTTTGTGAAATCAAATCAACCAGTTTTCCAAGATTCTCTGCCGAAACAGGGCTCTCTTCAATACTGATTTTTTTGTCTTTCAACATGGCAAAAAAGTCACCCATCATCCAGTTTGCCACTTTTTTGGCATCTCTGCCGCCGGAGGCTTTTTCAAAGAAATCTGCAACTTCTTTGTTTTCACACAAAACCGCGGCATCATATTTGGTTAAGCCCAAATCTTTAACAAAACGAGCCTTTTTGGCATCCGGCAGCTCAACCATTTCTTGTCTGACATCTTCAATAAAAGCCTCATCCAAGACCAACGGCGGCAAATCCGGCTCGGGGAAATAGCGATAATCATGCGCAAACTCTTTCTTACGCAAGGGTTTGGTCAAGCCGCTCGTCGGGTCAAACTTACGCGTTTCCTGCTCAATTTTTCCACCGTTTTCATAAACCTCAACATGGCGTCTGGCTTCATTTTCAATTGCCTGCATCACAAACTTAACGCTGTTAACGTTTTTCATCTCACAGCGCGTCCGATATCCATCCTCGCCGACTTTGCGGACGGAAACATTAACATCGCAACGCATGGAGCCTTCGTCCATATTACCGTCACAAGTCCCGAGATAACGCAAAATAGAACGCAGTTTGCGCAAAAACTCTCCGGCCTCTTCCGGTGCTCTGAAATCAGGCTTGGTTACAATTTCCATCAAACCGACACCGGCACGATTCAAGTCAATAAAACTTTTATCCGGCGCCATATCATGAATTGATTTTCCGGCATCTTGTTCAATATGCATTCTCTCAATGCCGATATCTTTGGCAGAGCCGTCCGGCAAATCAATCGTAACTCTTCCCTCACCGACAATCGGATACAAAAATTGTGTAATTTGATAACCTTGGGGCAAATCGGCATAGAAATAATTTTTCCGTGAAAATTCGGAATATTTATTAATTTTTGCATTTAACCCCAAACCGGTCTTAACCGCCTGACGCACACACATTTTATTCAAAGTCGGCAACATACCGGGCATTCCGGCATCAACAAATGCAACATGTTCATTGGCATCGGCGCCAAAAGCGGTGGATGCACCGGAAAAAATTTTAGATTTTGAAATAATCTGGCAGTGAATCTCCAACCCGCAGATAATTTCCCATTTATTATTAGCCGTTTCAATAATCATTCCGCTCATCTTATTTCATCCTCTTAAAAGCAGCATCTTTTTCCAACGTGCTTGCGGTTTTAAAAACGCTTTCTTCATCCAAATACTTCCCGATTAACTGCATACCGAGCGGCAAACCGTCTTTGTTCAAGCCGATAGGCAAGCTCATGGCAGGCAACCCCGCCAAGCTGACGGCAACCGTATAAACATCATTCAGCCACATGGTAATCGGATTTTTTTGCATTTCTTTATCTCCAATGGCAAAAGCCGCCGTCGGTGCCGTCGGTGTCAAAATAACATCACATTTTTCAAATGCATCACGAAAATCTTGCCAAATCAACCGACGAACTTTCTGCGCTTTCAGATAATAAGCATCATAATATCCGGCAGACAAAACATAAGTACCAATCATAATACGGCGCTTAACCTCTTTGCCGAAGCCTTGCGTACGGCTGTTGATATACATATCATCCAAAGATTTTCCGTTTACACGCTCACCATAACGCAAACCGTCATAACGTGCCAGATTAGAAGAAGCCTCAGCCGGCGCAATAATATAATAAGTAGCCAAAGCATATTTGGTATGCGGCAAAGAAATCTCCACAATCTCGGCACCTCTGGCTTTTAACATATCGGCGGCCTTATCCCAATAAGCCGCGACCTCTGCGTCCAGACCTTCGACTCTATATTCTTTGGGAATACCGATTTTCATGCCCTTAATGTCAGCGCCGAGAAATTTTTCAAAATCAGGAACAATCGCATCAACCGAAGTTGAATCTTTAGCGTCAAAACCGGCCATATTTTTAAGCAAAATGGCACAATCACGCACATCTTTGGCAATCGGCCCAGCCTGGTCCAATGACGAGGCAAAAGCCATAATTCCATAGCGAGAACATCTGCCGTAAGAAGGTTTAATTCCCGTCACACCGCAATAAGCTGACGGTTGCCTGATGGAACCACCGGTATCCGTTCCGGTTGCACCGGCACAAATGCCTGCCGCAACCGCAGCGGCCGACCCGCCGGAAGACCCGCCGGCAACCAAAGGAATATTTTTACTCCACGGATTTTTAACCGGCCCGAAAGCAGACGTTTCATTACTGCCGCCCATGGCAAACTCGTCCATATTCAGCTTACCCAAAAATGTCGCGCCGGCATCTTTCAAATGAGCCGTAACCGTAGATTCATACGGCGGAACAAAATTATCCAAAATTTTAGAGCAAGCCGTTGTCCGAATATTTTGCGTACAAAACAAATCCTTAATACCAAGGGGAATACCGTCCAAATCTTTTGCCTGACCGGAAAGATAACGCTTATCGCTCTCTTCAGCTTGAGCCAAAGCAATTTCAGGCGTTTCCGTAACATAGGCATTATAATCGCGCCCCTTTTCCATAGCCGCGATATAGGCTTTATTAAGCTCTGTTGCGCTGAATTTTTTATTTTTTAACCCTTCACGGGCCTCTGCAATGGTTAATTCTGTTAAATCAGTCATCATAATCACTCTAACATTAAACTAAAAATTTCTTATAGAACAAACTCTTACTCAACGACTTTCGGCACCACAAAATAGCCATATTCTTTTTGCGGCGCATTAGCCAAAACCGCTTCAGCCTGATTCCCGTCGGTTACCTCATCATCTCGCAACCGAAGTTTGGCCTCATTAACCGAGACCAAAGGCTCTGCCGCCTCAGTATTAACTTCGTTTAATTGCGCCACCCAACTAAGAATTTTGTTAAATTCTTCCTCGGTTTCGGCAATCTTGTCTTCTTCAATTTTCAAATGAGACAAAAAAGCAATTTTTCTTACCATATCAGCATCAACAGTCATAATATAATCATCCTCTAGTAATGAAACAGAAAAGGCGGCAAGACCGCATTATATTGAAGTCTTTTTAACAT
The DNA here is from genome assembly GCA_944392285.1 of uncultured Alphaproteobacteria bacterium. Classification (GTDB taxonomy): domain Bacteria; phylum Pseudomonadota; class Alphaproteobacteria; order RF32; family CAG-239; genus CALXWF01. The sequence continues at coordinate 5,944 of CALXWF010000074.1, forward strand.
ATTTATCGTCTGAATATCAAGTCCGATTTCACTTATCAGCCGTTCCGTGCGAATTTGGGTTCCGCCGCCGACCACTTCGGCCAATTTTTGTTGCAAAGTTTTTGCTCTCGGATAATAAGCAACCCGAAACGGCTCACCCGGCTTAATTTCTGCCATATTTTTGGCTGCCTCCAAAGCCTCGCTGATACCGCCGACCTCATCCACCAAGCCGACTTCCTTAGCGCCGACACCGGTCCACACCCGACCGCGCGCCAGCTTATCAAGCTCTGCCAAAGAAATATTGCGCGCCTTGGAAACAGTTAAAGTAAAATCTTCATATACTTTATCTAACGACTTGTTAAATATAGCTTTTTCACTATCCGAAAATGGGCGGTTTGCGCTTAAAATTCCGGCATTTTGCCCAAACTTAATCTCTCCCCAGTTCACATCGAGTTTTTGCCACAATCCGCTCAAAACCATTTTACCGCCGAGCACACCGATAGAACCCGTCAGACTCAAGGGATCGGCAAACAACCTATCACCGGCCATAGCCACAAAATAACCGCCGGAGGCCGCATAACCTCCCATTGAAATAACCACCGGAATTTTTTTCTTTTCCTTAAGGCGCAAGACATCATGCCAAATTTGTTTTGAGGCCGTATAACTGCCTCCCGGACTGTTAATACGCAAAACCAAAACTTTCAGATTTTCATCTTTTGCCATGGCCTCAAGTTCTTCAGCCACGCTGTCAGCACCGATAACAGCCTCTGAAGACATTGGCGGCAAACTACTTGTTCCTTCGCTGATAACCCCTTCCAACACCATATAGGCCACTGCCGGCAAGGAAGAGCTCCCTTCCCTGTTCTCGGCAATATAAGCGTCTATCGGCACCAACTCGGCATCGGTATCTGTTTTAATTTTATCTTCCATATCCGCGCGATACCCCAAAACATCTATCAAGCCGTTTTGCAAAGCATCTTCTGCGGCAAGCGGCGCTTCATTAATGAGCTTTTTAACGAGTTTTTCACTCACCCCACGAGAAGCTGCCACATTTTGCACCACATTTTCAAAAACGCTTGTACCGAGTTTTTTTAATTCTTCTTTATAAGGAGGCGTAAAATCTTCACGCATAACCGAGGTCATGGCGGTTTTATATTCATGACGAGCATAAAATTCCGGTTGAACACCGATTTTATCCAACAAACCTCTTACAAAAGGTACTTCAATATTCACACCGGTAATACCGATGTCGGTATTGGGTTGCATCCAAATCTCCCCAAAGGCCGAAGCCAAAAGATACTCTCCTGTACCGTTACCGAAATTTCCCATTCCCGCAGAAAAAATATAGGCTTTTTTGCCGCTTTTCTGAAAATCGGCAACAGCTTGGCGCAATTCTTCAATCTGAGCCAACCCCAAAGGAGAAGATGAAATCTGCGCGGCAATAGCTTTAACGCGGCTGTCATTTGCCGCCGAATGAATGGCCTGAACCAAATCATAAAAAGAATATTGCTTAACTTCGGCCAATTCGGTCAACAAATCATCACTTCTGCTTTCGCCGTAATAATCATCAAAATTAATCACCAAAACACTTTGTTTTGGCAGCGGCATATTCATTTTCCCCGCACTGCCGATTAGCGTAAACACGCCGACCAAAATCAATGCAAATACCGCGCCCATCAAAGCAAAAGCGCCGATAACCACCTTGAGCAATATTTTAATTTTATTTGTTTTTTTCTTACTATAATTGCTTTTTGGAAAAGGCGTTTTAAACTCACTCATATAACAATCCTTGCAAAAAAGAGGTCATTGACATCAATGACCTCTAATATAAAAGTATTTCTTAAAAACTCAAGAAATAAGCGCGTTTTTCCCTCTTAAAACTCGCTCAAAACTTCGCCGGATTCATGAGCATGTTCCAAAGAAACCATACCCGTGATATGATAACCGTTGTCAACATGCAAAACTTCACCGGTAATAGCAGCCCCCAAAGGAGACAACAAAGACAAAGCAGCCATACCGACTTCTTCTTGTGTCACATTGCGTTGCAACGGAGCATTCAGTTCATTCCAACGCAAAATTTTACGGAAATCGCCGATTCCCGAAGCAGCCAAAGTCTTAATCGGACCGGCAGAAATTCCGTTAACTCTAACGCCTTGTTTACCCAAATCAACGGCGGCATAACGAACAGAGGCTTCCAAAGCCGCTTTGGCAACACCCATAATATTATAGTTAGGCAAAGTTCTTTCGGCACCAAGATAAGTCAGCGTAACGATGGACCCGCCTTCATTCATAATCGGCGAAGCGCAACGGCATGCTTCCAAGAAAGAGAAGCAGGAAATATGCATCGTCATGGTAAAGTTATCTAAGGTCGTATCAATCGTGCGGCCTTTCAGCTGATTTTTGTCGGAAAAAGCAATAGCATGAACAACAAAATCAATTTTGCCCCATTTTTCGCCCAACTCTTTAAAACAAGCCTCAACACTGGCAGAATCCGTTACATCGCATTTAATCAGCAACGGCTCATTATCAAGTTGTTCGGCCAAGGGTCTGACTCTTTTTTCCAAAGCCTCATTCTGATAAGAGATTGCAAGTTGAGCCCCATGAGCATTCAAAGCCTGAGCAATGCCCCAAGCAATCGACTTATCATTGGCCAATCCCATAATCAGACCTTTTTTTCCGGCCATCAAAGCTGTAGGTATAGTCATAATATTTTCCTTTGCTTTATTAAAAAAATAGTGTATTAAATTTCTAACATTAAATATTAAATTTAACACTGATTGTAAACAATTTTTTTCAAATGGTGCAAAATGAAGTTTAACCTATCCACATTCAAACCCTGTTTTATGCGCTATGCACATGGAATTCAGAGCTATCTCATTTTTCTCAAACGTCGTGTCCAAAGCGACATGATTTTTCGCGTAGCCGCCTCTTTGAGCTACACCTCTCTGATAGCGATTGTTCCCTTAGTTGCCATAGGTTTGGCCATTTTTGCCGCTTTTCCCGTATTTAATGACGTTAAAGAACAAATCCAACAGCTTCTGATCCGCAACGTCGTTCCTGACTTAGAGCAAGAAATCAGCCTTTATTTTAATGACTTTGTTAATGCCACGGCACAATTAACCACCATCGGCGTTGTCGGTATTGCCGTCACGGCCATTTTAATGCTTTCCACCATTGAAAACAGCTTAAACTTCATTTTTAAGGTCTATAAACCCCGCAATATCAAAACCAAAATTACGCTTTATTGGACGGTTATCACCTTAGGTCCCTTACTGCTCGGCGCCGCATTTTCACTGCGGGGCTATCTCTACAGTTTGCAACAATACGTTCCAGACAACCAAATCTTTTTAAGCAACATTATCCCGCATTTAATTACCATGTTAGTGTTGTTTATGGTATATGTTTTGGTTCCAAACAAAAAAGTTAAAATCTCAAACGCTCTGATCGGCGCGGTTGTGGCGGTTGTTTTGTTCTGGTTGTTACGCCGCTTTTTCGGCATGGTAATATTGAGCAATGCCACATATAAAACTTTATACGGCGCTTTGGCCATCCTGCCCATTTTCTTAATTTGGATGTTTTCTGTTTGGTCGGTTGTTATTTTCGGTGCGGTCATTACCGCTTCATTAGAAGAATTTGACCAAGAAAACAAGGATGAACAACCCATACAAATCATTGAAAAAAATAACAATTTTCAAAAAAAGCATCATCGGCGCAAAAAGTTCTTGCAAAAAGAACAAAAGTAGTACATTCTATTTTCATCGGGATAACTCTCAGCGTCTGATTGTTTTTGTTTGCTGATTGTTCCATAAATAACACAGACACTAATTTTTTTGATGAAAAGCGAGAAACACAATGGATAAAGATAAAGCCCTTGATGCGGCCCTCAGCCAAATTGAAAGAGCCTTTGGCAAAGGTTCGATTATGCGCCTTGGCCAAAACACCAATATTGATATTGAAGCCATTTCCACGGGTTCTCTGGGGGTTGACATTGCTTTGGGTATCGGCGGTCTTCCCAAGGGTCGTATTATTGAAATCTACGGTCCTGAAAGCTCCGGTAAAACAACCTTAGCCTTAAGCGTCATCGCCCAATCGCAGAAAAAAGGCGGAACTTGCGCCTTTATTGATGCTGAACACGCGCTTGACCCCGCCTATGCCAAAAAAATCGGCGTAGATATTGACAATTTGCTGATATCACAACCGGACGCCGGTGAACAAGCCCTTGAAATTGCCGACACACTGGTACGTTCGGGCGCTATTGATGTTTTGGTTGTAGACTCGGTTGCCGCTTTGGTTCCCAAGGCCGAGCTTGAAGGTGAAATGGGCGATTCGCACATGGGCTTGCAAGCACGTTTAATGAGCCAAGCCTTGCGCAAGCTGACTTCTACCATTTCTCGTTCCAACACTTTGGTTATTTTCATCAACCAAATCCGCATGAAAATCGGCGTTATGTTTGGCAACCCTGAAACCACCACCGGCGGTAATGCTTTGAAGTTTTATGCTTCTGTCCGCATTGACATTCGCCGCATTGGCTCGATTAAAGATAAAGATGATGTTATCGGCAGCCAAACCCGCGTCAAGATTGTTAAAAACAAAGTTGCCCCACCCTTCAAAGTTGTTGACTTTGACATTATGTATGGAGAAGGCATTTCCAAAACCGGTGAGCTTATTGACTTAGGCATTAAAGCGGGTTTAATTGAAAAAGCCGGTGCTTGGTTCTCTTATAAAGGAGAAAAACTTGGTCAAGGCCGTGAAAACGCCAAATTATTCCTCAAAGATCATCCTGAGGTTGCCGACGAGATTGAAAATAAGATTCGCTCTGATGCCGGACATTTAACCACTGAGATGACCGGAGAAGATTCTATCTCTGAAGAAGATTAATCCCTAACTCCAAATAAAAAACACCTCGTAAGACATCTTACGAGGTGTTTTTTCAAACAAGATTAAAAACCAAACTTCCAAAATCTGTCAAAAACCCCTATCGGCATAAAATCACATTCGCCGTCTTTGGCACATTCTGTGGTTATGGGCACCAAAGCCAACTCAAGTTTTTGAAAAAAGATAAAATTTTTAAATTTCAGACGCAAATATAGCGGCTCCATATAAGCATACTCAACAATATCTTCAAGTTTTTGCCCCGGTTTAACATCTGCCGCTTTCATCTCAAAAGGCAGACAAACATCATAAAGTTTCTGTCCATAATCACTGCAGCTAAGCGCATGATAAGACTTATCATAAATAATCATAAAACTTTTGCTAAGAGAGCCGGGTCTGGGCATGGCTTCGGCAATTTTAATATCCCCGTCAAAGACGTCAAACTCACCTTTTTGGGTGCTCTTCCACTCTCCGTAAGGGCTGTTTGCCCAAAACCACAGACCGACGAGCGCCACAATCACCAAAGGTAGAATTCCGCTGATAAGCAATGTTTTTTTCATTTTGCACTCCGATAAACGACTAATGCAATAATTATGACGCCAAAATCTGAAAAGTCCAGAACAAAAAGCCCTCTAGCGGTCAAAGAGTTTATTAATATCGCTGATTTTCAGCTCAATATAAGTCGGACGCCCATGGTTGCACTGGCCGGAATGCGGCGTTTTTTCCATATCTCGCAACAAACGGTTCATTTCTTCATAATTCAAGCGTCTGCCGGCACGCACCGACCCATGACAAGCCATGGTGGCGCAAATCAGGTGCAGTTTTTCGCTTAAGACATATTCTTTGCCCCACTCGTTCATTTCTTCGGCCAAATCATGAATCAAGGCCTTAATATCACAATCTCCGAGCAAGGCCGGTGTTTCGCGCACAATGACGGCGCTGGGGCCGAACTCTTCAACAATTAATCCGAGTTTTGCCAATTCATCGGCCGCTTCAAGAAGGCGCGTTTTTTCATCAAGTTTTAAATCCACCACTTCGGGAATCAAAAGCATTTGCGAGGCTGCGCCGCCTTTGGCCAAATTTGCTTTCAGTTTTTCCATCACAATACGCTCATGAGCGGCATGCTGGTCAACAATAATCAGGCTATCTGCCGACTGCGCAATAATATAAGTGTCTAAAAACTGTGCTTTGGCCAACCCCAAAGGTCCTACTTCATCAGCCTGAACCGCAGGCTCTTCTGTAACAAGGTCTTCTGTCTTAAGAGAAAAATTTCTTTCCAACTCCGGCAAAACGGCTTGGCGCGTTCCGCCTTTCGGCCCGTAACTTCCCTGATAACGAAAGACCTGTTGCGGCATCTGGTGCTCACATAAATTCACTTGAGCGGGAACGCCCTCAAAATCAGGAATTTTATCACTGATTAATTCGGCAATATTCAAAGTATTAGAAGTTTTGTTTGAGCCCTGATTTAAAGCATTACGAATGGCGCTGACCAACAATCCGCGCACCAAAGCATTATCATAAAAGCGCACCTCAGCCTTAGCCGGATGCACGTTCACATCCACATAAGCCGGGTCAACCTCAAAAAACAAAGCGCACATTGGGTAACGATTAGAGGCCAAGACATCTTGATAAGCCCCTTTAATGGCACCGAGCAACAACTTATCACGCACGGGCCGATTATTTACAAACAAATATTGTGACAAAGAATTGGCTTTGTTAAGGGTTGGCAAGCTCACATAACCGCTGATACGCAGACTTTCTCTTTGAGCATCAATCGGCAAAGAATTCTCACCAAACTCGCGGCCCATAACCTCTGAAAGTCTTCCGAGCCTGGCATCAAACAAATCGCCGTTTTGGGCCTGCAAAGCAATTTTTTTCTTGCCGTCATCCGTTAAAGAAAAAGCAATCTGCGGATTTGCCAAAGCAATTCGGTTCAAAATATCCACACATTGCGCGGTCTCTCCTTGCGCGGTTTTCAAAAATTTCAAACGTGCCGGCGCGGCATAAAACAAATCACGCACCTCAATCCGCGTTCCTTGAGGAGCTGCCGCCGGCATAACCTTTGACTTTTCACCGCCGTTCACCTCAATCTTCCAAGCATTTTCACTTTCTTTGGTTCGAGAAATAACCGTCATCCTCGCTACCGAAGCGATTGAAGGCAAGGCCTCGCCGCGGAACCCCAAAAAATGAATGTTAAACAAATTATCATCCGGCAGTTTTGAGGTTGCGTGCCGCTCCACCGCCAAAGACAACTCATTTTCATTCATTCCTTTGCCGTTATCTGCCACCACAATCAAACTTTTGCCGCCGTCAACCAAGGTAACATCAATTGATGTTGCCCCGGCATCAATGGCATTTTCAACCAATTCCTTCACGACCGAAGCCGGACGTTCAACCACCTCACCGGCGGCAATTTGGTTAATCAGATTATCTGGCAGAACACGAATGGTCATGGGCTACTTTCTGAGTTTTTTAATATAAGAGATTAAAGATGCCGTAGAAGAATCATGCGACACACCGGAAGCATTATTTTCAAGCTCGGGCAAAATACTCAAAGCCATCTGCTTACCGAGCTCTACACCGAATTGGTCAAAAGAGTTAATTCCCCAAATAACACCCTGAACAAAAACCTTATGCTCATACATGGCAATCAGCATCCCCAAAGCATATGGGTCAACTTTCTTAAGCACAATGGTATTAGATGGTCTGTTACCCTCAAAGCTCTTAAATTTCTTAAGAAAAGCAACAGTTTCCTTAGATTTTCCGGCAGCAGTCATTTCGGCAGCGGTTTCCCGAACGGTTTTACCCCGCATCAAAGCCTCACTTTGAGCTAAAACATTGGCCAACAAAATCTCATGATGATCCCCGATTTCGTTGTGAGAAATTGCCGGCACGATAAAATCTGTCGGCACCATCTCTGTCCCTTGGTGCAACAGTTGGAAGAAAGAATGCTGAACATTCGTCCCTGCCCCGCCGAACAAAATCGGTGTTGTGGCATATTTAATATATTCATTATCCAAGCCGACATCTTTGCCGTTGCTTTCCATTTCAAGCTGTTGCAAATAAGCCGGAACATATTGCAAATATTGATCATAAGGGATAACGGCATGACGATGACAATTAAAGAAGTTATTATACCAAACCCCGAGCATCGCCAAAATAACCGGAATATTATGTTCAAAATCCGTCTGAGAAAAATGTTGGTCCATGGCATAAGCACCCTCCAACATCTTTTCAAAATTATCCATTCCCACGGCAATGGCAATAGACAACCCGATGGCCGACCACATAGAATAACGTCCGCCGACAAAATCCCAAAATTCAAACATATTTTCAGGATCAATACCAAATTTTTCTACTTCTTTTTGGTTGGTTGAAAGTGCAACAAAATGCTTACTTACCGCATGTTCACCCAAAGCATCGACCAACCATTTACGACAAGTCTTGGCATTGGTAAGCGTCTCAATGGTCGTAAAAGTTTTTGAGGCAACAATAAACAACGTTGTTTCCGGATTAATCTTGTTTAACACTTCGGCACAAGCCGTTCCGTCAATATTTGAAATAAAATAACAATTAATATCTTTGGCCCAATATTTGCGCAGTGCCTCCGTTGCCATAACCGGCCCCAAATCCGAACCGCCGATACCGATATTCACGATATTCGTTAATTTTTTGCCCGTTTGTCCTTTAAATGTTCCCAAGCGGACGGCTTCTGAAAATTTGCGCATTTTAGCCAAAACCGCATTAATTTCGGGCATAACATCTTTACCGTCAACATAAATCGGCTTATTTTCTCTGTTTCTAAGGGCAATATGCAACACCGGACGATTTTCGGTCACATTAATTTTTTCACCCTCAAACATGGCTTTAATTTTTTCTTCAAGCTGACATTCTCTGGCCAAATTAAACAAAAATTTCATGGTACGGTCGTTTATACGGTTTTTAGAATAATCAACCAACATATTCTCAAGCTGCAACGTATATTTCTGAGCCCGATTTTTATCTTCGTCAAACATATCGCGCATTTGTGTTTTTTTCATGGTTTTGTAGTGTTCTTCAAGTTTTTTCCATGCTTTTGTTTTATTTACCGTTTCTCTCATCTGTCCACTCCTTACTTGAAATTTCCGATGTTGGCGGCAATCTCGTTACCGCCGAAATATTTTGCGGCCGCCCGATTAACTTCTTCAAGGCTGACCTCTTTAATATAGTCGTTACGTTTTTGTAAAAAATCTATTCCGAGATTATCTTTTTGCATCAAAGCCAACATAAGCGAGATACCGTCAATTGATGCAAAACGCAAATTATATGAGGCAATTAAATAATCTTTTGCCTGTTGTAACTCGACTTCTTTCACCCCTTTTTGGGCAAATTTTTGCTTTTCGGCCGCGACCAAAGCCTTAACTTCGGCAAAATTTTGCGGTGAAGTTGAAAAACTGCTAAGAATCACATTAGATTTATCATTCAAGCCCAAATCACTTGAAATACTATAAACTAACCCCTGTTTTTCACGCACGGCCTTAGCTAAACGAGAGTTCAACCCGGCACCACCGTAAATATAATTGGCAATATACACGGGGTAAAAATCCGCGTCTTTACGAGAAACACCGGCCATTGCGCTCAAAGAAATAATCTGTTTGCTGTCTCTGGCAACATTACGTACCCGATTGTCAAAATTCACCTCTGCCTCACGCACAAAGTTAACTTCGGCTTTTTCGGGAAGCACTCCGAAAACCGCAGTCAAAACCTCAGAGGCCTCTGCCGCCGTAATATCTCCGGCAATACCGACAATCAAATTACTTTTGGCAAAACGTTTTTGCATCATCAGCCGCAAATCTTCAGCCGTAAAAGCCTCAACGGCTTTTTCTTCACCGAGCGGATTCCGCCCATAGGGGTGCAAATTATAAACTTCTTCCTTAAACACCAATCCAAGCTCTGATGCCGGATGTTCATTTTGTTTTTGCCGCAAAAATCTAAATTCTGCTTTGGTGCGCTGCATATCCTTTGGAGCAAACCTCGGTGCCGACAACACCTCTTGCAACAAGACATAAGCCTCCGCCGCGTTTTCTTTCGGTGTAACCAAACGCCCGCTGAAATCATCATTATCAACGGAAAAACTAATTCTTACGGCCAACTCCTCTAGTTTTTCCTTAAATTTTTGCGCCGAATAATTTTTTGTGCCGTTTTTCAGCATTGCAGCCGTAAATTTTGCCAAACCCTGAGCGTCTGACGCATCTGCCGCTGTCCCTGCCCCCTTAAAAATAAAATCAATACTGATAATCGGATTGGTTTTATCTTCAAGCAAATATGCAGAAACCTTGCCCTCTGTTGACACCACCTCTTGCACTTTTGCAGCAAAGCTCCGACCGCGCAATACAGAGTTATCAACCAAATTCTGCGGAGAGAACTCAAATTTTTTATACATAAAGACGCCGCCCAAAACAACCAGCAAAATAACAAGCGGCCACGTCAGAAAAGACAAATTAAATCTCTTTTTATGATAAATTCTGCGAGGCATTAGTTTTCTTCTCCAACTGGTTCCAAAATACCGACCACTTGCGGCGCATGCTCAAGCATCTTCAAAGCCGTCTGTTTCACTTGGTCAAGCTGCACTTTTTCAATGCCGACATCATAGTTTTCAATCTCATCTTTGCTCATACCGGCACTGGCAAGACTGCCGATAATATATGCGGCATCAGACGGATTATCTTGCAAATAGACCAAACCGGCCGTCATTTGTTTTTTAACCTTTTCTAAGCGTTCCTGATTAAGTTCTGCCACCGCCTTTTCCACGGCCTTATGCAAAAGTTTTTCCAGTTTTTGCGCTGTAATGCCTTTGGCCGGAACCGCGCTGATAACAAAACTGCCGTAGCTGCGCGCGGCTTCATCATACGAGGCCGAAACCGCCAAAGCAACCTTTTGTTTTAACACCAAATCCTTATACAAAACCGATGTATCGCTACCGCCCAAATATTTGGCCAAAACCGCATAATCATAAATACGGCCTTTATCCGTTCCGACAGAAGCAACCGCATAGTTAAAGCTCAGCCTCGGTGCCGCGATTTCAGGCAATTTCAAATGAAGTCTGGCCTTAAAATCAGCTTTAAGCGCCGCAACCTCCGGCCTTTGGCTTATTTTTCTTGCCGGTACTGGCCCATAATATTTCTCAGCCAATTTTTTTGCCGTGAGCACATCAATATCTCCAGACAAGACCAAAATGGCATTTTGCGGACTGTAAAAACTCTGATAAAATTCTTCAACATCTTGTTGTTGCAGGCCTTTAATTTCATCCGGGCTTCCCGTAATCGGACGCCCGTACGGATGATTTTGCCACAAACTGCGCCGCAATGCCTCATTAAAATAAGCCGCCGGATTATTTTCAACAACCTGTTGCCGCTCCTGAAACACAATATCGCGCTCCAAAGCAAAATCTTCAGGCATAATCTGCAAATTTTGCATTCTGTCGGCTTCCAAATACATAGCAAGCTCTAAGCGGCTGATATCAAGCGTCTGATGATATGCCGTAAAATCCAGCGCGGTAAAAGCATTACTCTGAGCTCCGTTTTGCTCAAAAATTTCATTCAATTTCCCGCCTTCAACATCTTTGGTACCGCGAAACATCAAATGCTCAAGCAAATGCGCCGTTCCGCCTTTGCCGAGTTTTTCATCCATACTGCCGACTTTATACCAAACCATATGCTTAACAATCGGTGCCTTATGGTTAGAAACCACAAAGACCTGCATACCATTATTCAAACGAAAACTGTCGATATCAAACAACTTGGCTTCGGCAGAGGCCGCAAAGCCCAAAACCAAAGCCAAAACCGCAAAGAATTTATTCATTGTTCAACTGCTTCAGCTCAGCATCAATAACTTCTTTAATATCATCCCGATTGGCTTCAATATTAATCTTTTCCATTAAAATTTTCTCGCCCTCGGTCAAACCTTCGGTCTTAACCTCAATATCCACGGTCTGAATCTCTGCAACCGGACGCAAATCATACTCCGGCGGCAAAGACAAAGGAGCACGCGCCGCCACCATAAACTCATTAGGAGCATTACGAACCAACCCCCACTTTGCACGGCTCTCACGGCTACAGGCGCTCACAGAGCATACGGCACCTGCCAATAATAATGAAATGACAATTTTGTTCATCATTTTGTTTCTTCCTTTTTCATCACAATACTAAGGACGACAATCATAATCGCCCCGATACAAATAAAGCTGTCTGCCACATTAAAGGCCGGCCAATGATGCCCTGCGACATGAAAATCCAAAAAATCAAACACGGCACCCAAGCGAACGCGATCAATCACGTTTCCCAAAGCACCGCCGATAATCATGCCGAGCGCAGCCTGCATATAACGATTCTGCTCATGGCGCAACCAATTACATAAAAAACCGACAATAACCAAAGCCAAAAGCGACAAAATCGCAACGCCGGCCCACCCCCAATTATCAAACATTGAAAAGCTGACGCCGGTGTTCCATGCCTTAACCAAATTAAAATAAGACGTATAAGCAATAAAACTACTGTCGGCCAAAACCTCATTCATAATCCAATATTTACTGAGTTGGTCAAATATCAAAACTACGGCAGCAACGCCAAACCCCAATAACACTTATATAAACTCCGTCAAATAATCAAAATAACCCAATGCTATTATAAGCAAAATGTTGCATATAAAAAGCATTATGTTGCAAATATGCATAACCTTTTAGAAAAGTAAGAGCTTAGCCAAGCCAAGAAAGACAAAAAATCCGCCGGAATCCGTCACTGCGATTAAAAACACGCCGGAGGACACAGCCGGATCAACCTTTAACTTATTAAGCGTCAGCGGAATCAAAATACCCGCCAAACTTGCCAAAGTAAGATTCGTCAACATGGCAATCCCGATAATCCAACTGAGTTTCATCTGCTCGGGGAACCACAAATAAGTAGCCGCCGCGACCAAACAAGCAAAAATCAACCCGTTCATCAACCCGACGCAAAACTCTTTCAAAATCATGCGCAACGTATTGCGCGAGGTTAATTCTTTGGTAGCCAAAGCACGTACGACCACCGCCAAGGTTTGGTTTCCGGTTGTTCCGCCCATGGAAGCAACAATCGGCATCAACACCGCCAAAGTTGAGATTTCGGCAATCATTCCCTGAAAACCCTCAACCACCGAGGCAGCAATAAAAGTCGCAAACAAATTGGTAAACAGCCAGATCCAGCGCGATTTAAAAATCTCTCCGACAGACTTATAAACATCGCCCCCTTCGGCACCGGACAAATACATAATATCTTCTGACGCCTCTTCATGAATAACATGAACCACGTCATCAATCGTAATCACACCGACCAAACGTCTTTTATTATCAACCACCATGGCAGAACGCCAACCATATTCTCGGAACATGTGTGCCACTTCTTCTTGGTCGGTATAAGCATCTACCGGCGTAATTTCTCCATCCATAATATCGCGCAATTTCTGCGTAGGTTTGGCCCTGACCAACTTATCCAGAGCAATTTCCCCGGTTGGACGATATTGTTCGTCGGTTAAGAAAATATCATAAAAATCTTCGGGCAAGTCGTTTTCTTTAAGCAAATATTCTTTGGCCTCTTTAACCGTCCAGTCATCGGGCATGGCCACAAACTCTCGTGCCATGATACGTCCGGCAGAATCTTCCGGATAAGCCAAAGAAGACTTAACTTGCGATTTTAACTCAGGATCAAGTTGGGAAATAATGGTCTGTTGTTCATCATCATCCAAATGTTCCAACAGTTCAACCGCGTCATCTGAATCAAGTTCATTAACAATATGCACAATTTGGTCTTCATCCAAACTGTCCATAACTTGTTCTTGAACCACATCGTTTAATTCAGGAAAAACTTCCGGGTCGATTTTATCACCGAGGATTTCAACCAACTGCCGCCGCTGGGGCAAACTCAAGGCCTCAATCAACTTGGCCAAATCATATTCATCCAAACCTTCCACGATTTTACGAATATGAATATCATCGCCCTCTTCCAAAGCGATAATAACCGAGTTAACCATTTTGGGACCTATTCCCAAAACCTGCTGAATGGGCTTATTTTTCTTTTGATGTTTTTTGATATGAGGCAAAGATTTATGTTTTTTGTTATTTTTCTTCATCTTTAACTCCTCCGCATAAAACAAACCAAACCTGTCTGTTTTTTACTCTGTTATCAACTTAACCAAAAGCCAAAAATATAAATATGCACAGAAACCATATTTCAAACGTAAAAAAGAGAGCCGCAGCAAGTGTTACATCTTTGACGGCGTAGTCTTCTCCGCATAATAAAAAACTCCCTTATAGGGAGTTTTTTTGGTGTGGCTAAGAATTGGGAGGAAAAAGTCAACCAACGTTGAGTTTTTCCGAAGCAATCGTTGAGATGTTAACGCGCCAGGGAGGCGACAGCGACCGCAGCAAGTGTTACATCTTTGACGGCATAGT